>JAHLWJ010000047.1 GCA_019057975.1 Promethearchaeota archaeon
CCAGGAAAAATTAAAACAAATCCCATCCTGGCCTTTTGTATATTGGATAAGTGATAGTATAAGAAATTTATTCAAAGAAAAAAGTAGATTGGAAAATTTTGCAAAACCAAATAAAGGAAATTCCACAGGAAATGTTTTTCGATTTCTAAGATATTGGTGGGAAATTGGCAAAAATCTTATTAAATTCAATACTCCTTTACAAAAAGAATCTAAGGAATCATTATTGAGATGGTTTCCATATATGAAGGGTGGAGAATATAATAAGTGGTATGGAAATCAATATTGGGTAATTAATTGGTTAAAGTGTGGTAAAGAAATAAAATCGTTAGTACCCAAATCAGTAATAAGGAATGAACAATTCTTTTTTTTAAAAAGTACTACATATACCTATTTAACAGTTGAAAATTTTTCTTTAAGATATATGCCTGAGGGTTTTATTTTTGATGCTGCCGGCCCTACAATCTACCCTATCAAAGTTAGTTTATTTTTACTAATAGGCATATTAAATTCTAAATTGATCACATTTATAACTAAACTAATTTCTCCAACAGTTTCTTATGAGGTTGGGGATATTGGGAAAATTCCTTTTTTTCAATTTGAGAATTATAAAAAAATAGTGACAAGAATAGAAGAGAATTCAAAAAAATGTATAGAATTAAAAAAAGAATTAATAAAAACTGACGAACTTTCATGGGAATTTGTAAAACTACCTGATTGGAATAATGGAATATTAAATACCTTAGAGGAAGAAAAAAAACTTGCTGTTTTAGAATCAGAAATATCAAGAGATGTATATAAATTATACAATATTTCACCAGAGGATATTAAACAAATTGAGAGTGAGTTTGGCAGACTGCCGGTTGACTTGGAAGCTATTGAAGACTTAAACTCAGAAAAATTAAAGATTATAGATAAGCTATACTTAGAAAAGCATATTCCAAAAGTCGTTTTAAATAACAATTATGCTACTGAAAATAGAGTGGAAAATATAAACGATAAAAATCATAAAAAAAACAGTAAAGGAAATGCCAGATACCTTACATTTGAAGAGCTTTGTCTTGCTTCAGGATTTCATCCGGAAACAGTTTACGAGTATATAAAGAAAAACAAACTTGAGAGAAAAGAAGAAAGATATCAGCTGGCTATAAAATATATTTCCTATGCTGTAGGGATAATTATGGGGAGATACAAAGTTGACGGGATTGTATCTGATGATGATGGAATAGCTGTAATTGATAGAGGACATAATGACGACTTACCGAAAAAAATAGAGCTTATTTTAAATAAAATTGTAGGTGAAGAAAATACTAATGAGATGATTAAAATAATCGGGGGTGATTTAAGAAAGTTTTTAAATTATGAATTTTTTACAAAACACCATATTAAAATGTATAAAAAAAGGCCAGTTTACTGGCTGCTTCAAACAAGCAAAAAGGATTATGGTTTTTACATATATAATATAAAGTTTACAAATGATACTCTTTATTCCTTAATTCAAAAATATATCAATCCAAAAATAAAATTAGAAGAAAGCAGATTGGAAGAACTAAAAGGTAAAGACATAAATCTCAGTTCAGGGAAAGAAAAAAGAGAAATAAGAAAGTTGATAGATAAGGGCATGGGACTTTTAGAAGAGTTAGGAGACTTTAAAGAAAAAGTTAATGAGGCTGTAGATTCAGGCTACAGGCCATATATTGATGATGGGGTAATACTGAATATGGCCCCGCTTTATAAGTTAATTCCCTGGAAAGAACCGGAAAAATTTTATATACAATTAAAAGAAGGAAAATACGGGTGGTCTAATATATTTAAAATTGTAAAAAAATCAAATTATTAATATTTTTTTTTAAGAAAGGGTTTTAGATGAAAATTAGGGAAATTTTTGAAAAACCTATTAATAGAAGAATTGAGGAAGTTGTCAAAGTTACTCAGGATGATGAAAGTGTTGTAAGTAATGAAATAAATGAATATGTAGTTACGGATGCTATAAAGGATCATTACATTAAGATTCTAAGGGAATTTTGTGATGCTCTCTCATCTCCGCATGAAGGCATAGGAGTTTGGGTATCTGGGTTTTTTGGCTCTGGAAAGTCAAGCTTTGCTAAAATATTAGGTTATATGCTGGAAGGCAGAAAATTAAAGGGAGAGAATGCAGCCAAGCTTTTTAGCGATCAAGCAAATGACAAAGAAGTATCTGACTATCTTGATTATATCAAGGCAAGAATACCGACTAAATCAATTATATTTGATATTTCTATGGACAGGGGCGTGAGAATAAATCCAGATATGATTACTGAAATCATATATAGAAATTTATTAAAGGAACTGGATTACGCAGAAGATTTTGATATTGCAAAATTAGAACAAGACCTTGAGGCAGAAGGCATATTGGAAGATTTTATTAATTTATATGAAAAGACTTATAAGAAGAAATGGTCCAAAGGCCGTAAGAGGATACTTGCGTTAAATGAAGCAAGCAATGTAATGCATCTGATGGATTCAAGGACATATAATCAACCAGATTCTTGGGCGAAGGCTATTACATCAAAAGATGAAAATGGCAATACAAAAGGTAGAGCAGACATTACCCCAAAAGAACTTGCAAGACTTGTATTTGAACTTACATATAGAAGAAAAGGCAAGTGCTCTATTGTATTTATTATTGATGAAGTGGGTCAATTTATTTCAAGAAGTGTTCAAAAAATGTTAGATCTGCAGGCTTTTGTAGAGGCATTAGGAGTTGAAGGCAGAAATAGGGTTACAAGAAAAGAAGCTATTGCTCCTGCATGGTTAGTTGTAACATCACAAGAAAAACTAAATGAGGTTGTCAGCGCTTTGGATGATAAAAAAATTGAGCTTGCAAGGTTAAAGGACAGATTTCCAATTGAAATAGATCTGTCACCTGCCGATATATCAGAAGTAACAAGCAAGAGGATTTTAACTAAAAAAGCCAGCATTATTCCAGAATTGGGAAAGCTATATGATGATAATAAGAATAGGTTAAACCAATGCGTAAAACTTGAGAGAACTTCAAGGGATTGTGAAGTGAGAAGAGATGAATTTATTAAGTTATATCCTTACATACCATATCATATTGATTTGTGCATAGATATTATGTCTGGTATCAGATTGGAACCAGGGGCAACCAGACATATAGGAGGCAGTAACAGAACTATCATAAAACAGGCACAGCAGATGTTGGTAAACCCAAAGGTTAAATTAGCAGAAAAGGAAGTTGGCAGTCTTGTAACATTAGATAAAGTATATAATTTAATAGAGGGAAGCCTATCAAGTGAAAAGCAAAAAGATATTTATAGCATAATAAAAAATTTCGCTGATGATGCTATGGTGATTTCTGTTGCAAAGACTATATGTCTTTTAGAATATGTAAGAGATTTGCCAAGGACCGTAAATAATATTTCAGCGGTTCTATATCCCGAAGTGGGAGATGATTTTAATAAAAGTGATGTAGAAAGTGCAATAAAAAAACTGGAAAATGCTCAATTAATTAAATTTAGTGACCAAGGCTATAAGCTTCTTACAGCCCAGGAAAAAAATTGGGATATAGAAAGAAAGGAATTATCACCAAGACAGGCAGAAATAAATTTAATAAAAAAAGAATTGCTTGAAGAAATATTCAGAGATTCTAAAATCACTAATTTTAACTATATGGGATTAAAAACTTTTAAATTTGGATTTTTCTATGAAGATAGTAATTTAAGTGATTCAGGAGATATAGTTTTTGAAATAACAACTGCTGATAACTTGGAAGAATATAAAGAAATTGTTGAACTGAAGAAAAAAATATCGAGAGAACAAAATGATCAAATATTTTCAATCATTTTGCAAAGTGAAGAAATGTATAAATTAGTGTTGGAATTATTTAAATCGAGGGAAATGATAAATAGGCGTGAAAGGCTTGCTTCTGCCGGAAAATTAATTGATGTAGAGATAAAATGTTTTGATGATGAGAAGAGAAAAAGAGATAAAGTTAGAAGAATGCTAAAAAGTGAAATCATAAAATCAATATATAGTAGTACTATATTGTTTAGGGGAATAAAAAAGGATGTTCAATCTGAAGGTAAAGATTTATATGAAAGCATAAAGAAAATTGTGAATAAATTTATTCCACAGTTATTTCCAAAATTTGAGATGGGAGCAAAAAAAGTTACAGGAAAAGAACCAGAGAAAATTCTTACTGCTGATAATTTGGAAGGTTTGCCTAATGTATTTTATGGTGGAAGCAGTGGCTTAAACTTAGTGGCAAAAAGAGGAGGTAAATATGTAATTAATAAAGATGCCGAAATTGCCATTGAGATTTCAAAGTTTTTAAGAGATAAAAATGAGATAGAAGGGCCTGCTAATGGAAAGACCATAGAGAATAATTTTAGCGGCATAGGGTTCGGATGGGATCGAGACATTCTAAGGATAGTTATTGCTACTTTATTTAGGGCAGGAGATATTGAGATTGGTTTTAGAGGCAGTAGATATAAAGATTATTCTAACCCGGAGGCAAGGGAAGCAATAATAAATAATAACTCATTTAAAATTGCTACATTTATTCCGAGGACTATTACTATTAAATTTAAAGATGTAAAAGAGGCATGTGAAAATTTACAAAATATCAAAGGCAAAGAAATAGATGCA
This sequence comes from Promethearchaeota archaeon, assembly GCA_019057975.1. The sequence goes on from JAHLWJ010000047.1 coordinate 4,648, forward strand.
GATATAAATAGAATATCGGAAGAGCTTAAAGAATTATTAGTAAATAAAAAGGACGATATGCTTGAATTAAAAGGTGCTGTCAACGCTTATAACTTACCGGCAAAGGAGTTTATAGGGGAAATTTTTGACACTATTTTAAATCTACAAAAAGCAGATTCTGAAGATTGTGTTAAAATTTTAGCATCAGAAGGAAAGGAATTTGGAGATAATTTAGAAAAGGTAGAAAAGATAAAATTAGCTGTATCAGATTATAATTTAGATAAATTAATAAACGCAAAGAAGGTATTATCACAAGTAGTTCCAGATTTAACTTATTTTTTTATAGATGATGAATCTTTGAAGCAAAATATTAAAATTCTTAATCAAAGCTTACAGTCGGAGGATTTTTATAACAGGATATCTGATATTTCTAAAAAGACTGAAGAGATAGTATCAATCTATAATGATTTGTATAAAGAAAAGCACAAAAAAAGATATGAATTATATGATCGATTAAAAGAAAAAATTAAAGGGATGGAAGATTGGGCTAATTTACCTGATGAAACCAAAAATGAAGTAATTAAAGAAATTGATTCTAAGTGTTGCGAAAATGTTAATTTTAATAAATTATTTGTTTGTAGCAAGTGCAATTCTAATAGTAGAGAAATTGAGTTGGATATCAATTTGTTAAGTGTTGTTGAGAATAAAGCTATGGGAAAAGTTTATGATTTTATAGGTGAATCAGGTAATAAAAAGATTGAAAGAATAAGAATTAGTGAATATTTTCCAAGACAAATGCATAGCTTGGATGAATTTAAAGAAAAAATGGATAAGTTCTCAGAAGATGTTAATAGTTTTCTAAAAGATGGTATAGAAGTGATAATTGACTGGAGCTAATATGTCATCACTGATTAAAGATGCAATTGTAAGTATCGTAAATAAAAATTTAGAAGAATATGGAATTGTTATATGGTATGACTCCGGTAAGATATATAAGGATATTATTAATGAAACTAACTTTAGAAATGTTCCAATAATAATATTTAATGGAAGCTATTTTGACGTACGTTTTAAAGCAGAAAAATTTTTTGATGGATTAGATAGGAATAATCTTCTCATATATATAGATAAAGATAGAGATACAAAAAATTATCCGTTGATTGAGCTGGAAGAAGCAGGTTGTATCTGTAGTCCCACGTCACTTTTGAAGCATAATACTGATTTTGCTGTTGTGGTTAAAAAAGCCTTAAAGGGGAGTGTAAAACCAAAGTTATTAAAAGAAATATGTCAAAAAATAGATGAGAAAAGAATAAATTTAGATGAAATTGAAAAGCTTATTAAAGATGAAGAAGGAATTACTATTTTATCAACTATATTTGATACAAATGATCCTAAGGAAATTATTTTACTGTTTATATGCAAAGAGGAATTAGATATTAAAATAGAAAAGAAAAATATTTTTGTTGAGCTTAAATCATTTTTTGAAAGATGTTTGAATATCAATTTAAATAATATTAATAGATTAGAAGAGTTAAGGAAAAAGGTATCTGAGGCAGTTTTATTAAGTGATTTTTTAATTTCAACAAATAGTATAAAAATTGCAGAAAAGTATAAAACTTTAAAATTACCAACGGACGAAGATACGAAGGTTATAATTAAAGATATTGTAAAAAAATGGAGAGACGACTCTAACTTTTATAATAAATATGTCTCTATGGCAGAAATTGTTCAAAAGAAATATAAAGTTTTTGATGAAGTATCTGAGATTGAAGAAATTATAGATTGTGAAACATTTAAAATTATTGATGAAAAAATATTAAAAAATTTATTTAAGAAAATTAAGGAAGCAAATTTAGAAAAAATAAGTGAATTAATTTCTAAGAGAAAAAAAACATACTGGGTAAAGAATACTCCAGAATACAATCTTATTTATCAGATGTTAGAATATTATGTTGAGTTAAAATCTTTGATAGAAGATGCAAATAAGATAATTTTAGATGAAAAATTAAGTCTGGGCGGTTTTATTAGCCTGTATGTTGGCAAAGATGGCAATAGTAGCTGGTTTTTAATTGATAGATATTTCAGGTTGATAGAAACTAAATTTACTCAACTTGATATTGGAGGAAGTTTTGATAATGAGATGGATTGCCTTATGTCAAATGTTAGAAATTTATATTCAAATTTTTTAAATAACCAGATAAGAGAATTTATTTTAAGGTTTAGGAAGGATACAAGTTTTAAAGAGCTTAAAATTTTATTGCAAAAAGAAATATATAGAAAGAAAGTGCTGCCACTTATTGAAGAAGGCAGAAAATGCGCGTATTTATTAGTAGATGCTCTTAGGTATGAGATGGGTGAGGAGCTCTTTGACTTATTGGATGATAGTAAAGAAAGAAATATATCTGCTGCCATTGCAACAATACCTACAGTTACTAAATTTGGTATGATGTCTTTAATTCTAAATCCAGATGATTATATAAAAATAGAATCTGATGAAAGTACTATTTATTTAAAGGCAGGCGGGACTAAAATAAAAAATAGGAGTGATAGATTAAAGTACTTAAAAGGCAAAAATTCATTTTGTGAAGAAATTTTTAAATTAGACCAAATAGTTAAACCAAAAAAAAGTATAAGAGATAAGTTAAAAAGTTCCGATTTTATAATAGTAACTTCTCAAGAAATAGATAGCATAATGGAAGAAGGCAATGATACTTTAGCAAAAGATTTAATGGATAACATATTTATTCAGATTAAAAGAGCTATCAATACACTTTCAGAATTAGGTTTTGAGGTGTTCATATTATCTGCGGATCACGGGTATTTGTTAGGCAGTGGCATAGGAAAAGAGCACAAAGTTGACGTTCCCAACGGAAAAACTTTTGATTTGCATAAGCGCTATTGGATAGGTAAGGGTGGTGACAGCCCAGAAAATACAATACGTTTTAAAGCTTCCAATTTTGGATACAGCAATGATTTGGAATTTGTCTTTCCAATAGGAATTTCTATTTTTAAAACACCTGGGCAGGAAAATGATTATTTTCATGGCGGAATTTCTCTTCAAGAATTAATAATTCCAGTTATAGAGTTTAGTAAAGAGCCTGGAAGGAAAAAGAAAGCTCTAGTAGATATGGAATACAAAATTGTTTTTAATAAAGATATTGTTACAAATAGAATATTTTTAATAAAGGTTAGTGCAGAAGAAAAACAATTAACACTTGAAAGTGAAAAAATAGATAGAAAAAAGAAAGTTTCATTAAAAGTTGTTTCTGAAGATAAATTTGTTGGTCAGGCAGTAGCAGCAGAGTATGGATTTATTGATAGTACCAACGAGATTATGCTTGAATTAAATAAATCTAACGCTATTACGGTAATGCTAAAAGATGACTTTAATAAAGGTAAAATAGATCTAATTTTAATAGATGCTGAAACAGAATTGGAATTATCAAAGATTAGTAAATTGGAAGTAAAACTTACTATATAAAGGGGAAATAATGTCTGAGTTAGATAAAAAAGTAAATAAAATATTTTCTGGCAAAGTAGTAAGAAAAGATTTAGTGCGTAAGATAAAGGTTGGTGCTAATGTTCCTGCGTATGTTCTGGAATATCTACTGGGTAAATACTGTGCAACTGACGATAGAGAGGCAATTAATGCTGGACTTAAAATAGTTAATAATACTTTAGCAGAAAATTATGTAAGGCCTGATGAAAGTATGAAAGCCCAAGTTAAAGTTAAAACTAAAGGGAGGCATACATTTATTGATAAAGTAGGGGTCAGGTTGGTAGCAAGTGAAGATAAATATTGGGCAACACTTGTAAATTTTGGTTATAGGTATGTTCATATATCCGATAGAGATATAAATAAATATGAAAGGCTACTGCAGGGAGGCATATGGGCACAAATAGATATGGAATATTTGTATGAGGAGGATTCAAAGACGAAAAGTCCTTTTAGAATTAGACAGTTAAAGCCAATTCAGATAGCTACCTTTGATCTAGATGAATATATTGAATGCAGAAAAGCATTTTCAACAGAGGAATGGATAGATTTTCTGATAAGAACGATTGGCCTTGAACCATCAGAGTTTACAAAGAGAAAAAAGCTTTTATATTTAAGTAGATTTATACCGATTATTGAAAATAACTTTAATCTTATAGAGCTAGGTCCTAGAGGCACTGGGAAATCATATGCTTTTCAGGATGTATCTCCTTATACAATACTACTTACGGGTTCAACTACAGTAGCTAATCTTTTTTACAATATAAGCAGAAATCGCATAGGACTTGTTGGTGTTTGGGATTCTGTTGCATTTGATGAAGTTGCAGATCTAAAGAAAATGCCAAGGGAAGTTATTTCATCACTTAAAACATACTGTGAATCAGGTACCTTTGCACGAGGAAGGGAAGCACTGTCTGGCAAAGCTTCAATTGTCTTTTTTGGGAATACAAATCAGTCTGTAGAAGTATTAGTTCAAAGTTCCCATCTTTTTGCACCACTGCCTGAAGTTATAAGAGATGATATAGCATTTTTGGATAGAATACATTTTTACATACCTGGATGGGAAATAGATAAGATGAGAAACGAGTATTTAACAGATCATTATGGTTTTGTTATAGATTATTTTGCTGAGGCGATGAAAGAACTAAGAAAGCGTAACTTCACAGAGTTTATGGATGTATATTATGAGTTTGGCTCTCATTTGAATACCAGGGATGTGAAAGCGGTTAGAAAAGCAGTGTCTGGATTACTTAAGCTTATTCATCCAGATGGCAATTTTACGAAAGAGGAGCTATTAGAATATTTACAGATGGCAGTGGAGGGAAGGAGAAGAGTAAAAGAGCAATTAAAGAAGCTTGCTCCATATGAATATTCCCAAACAAGTTTTTCTGTCAATGATAAGGAAACTTTGGAAGAAATTTATATTGGTGTGCCTGAAGCAGGTGGCAAAGGATTAATTTCTTCAGACCCGCTTCCACCGGGAGCTGTTTACAGCATTGCTGTTAGCGAACAGTCAAAAGTATCGGTTTATCGAATTGAGGTTAATATGTTTCCTGGGACTGGAAAGTTAAAGATTTCGGGTTCTTTAGACAAGAAAATGAAAGATTCTTTCCAAAGAGCCTTTGACTATTTAAAGAGTATAAAAGCTAAAATCGGAATAGGGGGAGATTTTAGTAATAGCGATTATGGAATTGAGGCAGTGGACTTATTAGGAACTGGTGTTTTTTATCCGTTAGGCGTCGCATTGTTTGTTGCTATAATATCTGCTTTAAAGAAGCAGTCTGTAATTCCTGCGGCAGTAGTGCTGGGAGATATGACTGTACAGGGTAATATAAAGCCAGTTCCATCATTACCAGAACCTTTGCAAGTAGCATTAGATAATGGTGCTAAAAAAGCGCTTGTACCTATTGAAAATAAAAGAAGCTTTTTTGAAGTATCTGCTGATATTGTTGAAAAAGTTGACCCAATTTTCTATAAAGATCCAATAACAGCTGCAATGAAGGCTTTGGGGATAGTCTAGCAATAGTTTAATATAGTAATAATTTAAAAGAGGATATATTTAATTTTTATATTTCTAGAGTTCAAATAAATAATTTTAGAAATTTTCATAAGTTTAATGTCTATCTTTCTGAAAAAGCAATTTATAAGAATTTGCTTCTGGATCTCCTAGGCATAAAATATGAATAATCACCATAATCTACTTTAAGAAGTATTGAAAATATAATATTCGAAGCAGGCAATACATGAAAGGTACAAATAGACTAGTAAAAGACCATATCCAGCCTGTTTTTAGGAAGGTTTAAATAAGGAAAATCATATCTGATTAAATACTCATATAATCACAGTTTATATAGTCATCACGTATGTAGCAGTCAAACTCATCTAATTGGCTGGGCTTTACAGGAGGCGGTCTTTTTCATCCTTAAAAGTCTTGCTAGATCTTCCTGGGTCAAAAGACAATTCTGCCGGTATGCCTGCCAGCAGAGTCTAGAGATAGTTACAAATCTAAGGTAGCGTAAACTTTTTTACCTTTCTATTTCTAGATCTTCTTTTGATAGCAGTGTTAGCTTTATTCTTTTTAGCTTACACTTTGAAAGCGGCTTTCCTGCTGGTTCAGATAGGGCTATAGCATGATAGTAAACCTCACCATCTGATAGAAAGCTACTGTCTAAAAATAGTTTTTCTCTCAGTTCTTCTACAAGTTTTTCTGCTGCAGCTATTGGAAGACTGTAGCAAGTATGAAGGTCTATAATTAGACCGTTTTCAAGGTTTCTGTAGGACAGTCTTGTGTCCTTTAATATTTTTTTTAACAAATTTTCCTCCTTCTGTTATATAATATTTTTTAAATATATAAAAGAGTAGGGGAAAATTTAACCTATTATAACAAATATAAACAGAAATGAGCAAAAAAACTTTACCTCAAAATGTTTTAGTCTCTAAACTTGACAAACTCTCAAAAGCATATCCCCGTATAGAAAAAGTTCTGATCGTTCCCAATCGGACGACTGGCCGTCATATCTTGGAATGCCTTACGCGAACAGGGACCCCATGGATAAACTTTCGCATTAAGACGGTGACATCGCTTGCGAAAGAGCTAGTGGAAGATACCCTTGTATCAGGTGGGTTTCAGGTGCTTTCGCCTATTGGGGCCCAGGCAGTTGTGGATAGCGTTTTTAATTATCTTGCGGAGTCAGGAAAACTTAAATATTTTGAAAAACATCCTGTAAATAAAGGGATTGTTGAAGTTCTGACTAGAACCCTTAGAGAGCTGAGCTTAAACGGCATTTCATCCGGTAATCTTAAAAAAAGCTGTTTCATCAGTTCCGCTAAAGAAAATGATATCCGCCTAATATTGTCAGAATACGAAAAAGTCCTTAAAGAGAAAAGTCTTGTGGATAGTGCCCGCCTTATTATGATGGCCTTGGGAAATATAAAAAAATATGACAACCAGGAACGCAAGTTCCTCATATTTTCACGCTATTATATGCGCGGTATTGAGCGGGAGTTTGTTGAAAAATTATGCGGAAGGGATTTGATTGTTGTTGCAGAAGACCCTGTGAATGGATTGTCTACACCATCCGATACATGGCCAACGGGGAAGACTGAGGACCAACCGAAATGCAATTCCGATATAGAAAGACTTAAATGGCTATTCGCAAGTAAAAAAGCATCACCACCTTTTAAAGACGGTACAATTGAGATATTCAACGCTATTGGATATAGAAATGAAGTTCGCGAGGTATTGCGCAGGATTTGCGCGGATAAGATTACAGTAGATGATGCAGAACTGATATATACAAATTCAGAAAGTTACGCTGACCTCATTTATTCTCTTTGCGAGAAACTAAAGATACAGGTTACCTTTTCCGAAGGAATAGGGTCGCACATGACGAGCGCAGGGCGGACAATGATGGGATTCCTTCTTTGGATAAAGGAAGACTTTGGCGAGATATATTTAAGGCGAGTCTTCGAATCGTCAGGCATTGAATGGGAAGGCTGGTCAAAAGCCGATATGCTAGGAGGAACGACTCTGGGATATTTATTGCGCACATCGGGTCTTGGTTGGGGCAGAGAAAGATATTCTCTTGTTTTGGAAAATAAAATTAAAGAGGCTAATAGAGCTGCCACTGATTTTCGCAAAGAGGGGGAGGATGAAGACGCCGCGTACCAAGAAACCAAGGCTCGGAATCTTAATATTTTGAAAAAAATATGTGAGAACTTATTAAAATTAATTCCAGTTAAAGATAAGGATGGCAAAATAGAATTTGGGAAGTTCTGCGAGGGTTGCGTGATGTTTTTGGATAAACATGTAAAAAAACTCTGTGAGAACGATGTGGTTTTTATAGAGATCGCAAAAGAACGGCTTACAATGTTAGGCGGGTTAATAAAAGGAAAGATGATCTTCGATGAAGCTATGGAGAAAGTTATAAATATAATCGCCGGTATACGAGTTGGCGCAAGCGGTCCTAAAGTGTGCCATCTTCATGTTTCGCATTATCGGAATGGCGGTAAGTCAGGTCGTGGCAATACATTTATTGTCGGCCTTGATGAGGGGAAGTTTCCCGAGAAGACAGCGCAGGATCCGGTGCTTCTTGACGAGGAGAGGGCGAAGCTTGCAAGCGGGTTAGAGCTTTCGAGCGAACGGTTAAGCAAGAATGTGTACAATATGGCTGCCCTGATTTCCGGATTAAGGGGAAAGGTGACTTTCAGCTATTCGTCTTATGATATTAAGGAGGACAGGAAATCATTTCCATCTTCGATCGTTTTGCAAGTATTTCGTATAAAGGAAGGCAACCCGGGAGCGGATTACGATACGATGTTTAAATCGCTTGGAGAGCCGGTCGGCTTTAATGAGAGCCCCGCCACGGATATTGCGCTTGATGAGACAGACTGGTGGCTTAATAGGCTTGTAGAAAGGGGGGTTCTTAAAGATGGAATGGAACCCGTGCAGTTTAATTATAAAGGAATTAAGGAAGGATTAGAGGCGCAGGGAAAAAGAGCAAGCGATAAGCTGACTGAATATGATGGAAAAATTACACCTAAGGGCAACGAACTCGATCCGAGGCAGAACAAGGAGATGGTCATGTCGTCTTCGCGGCTTGAGGCAGCAGCAAAATGCCCATTCGCGTATTTTATACAGAATGTGCTAAAGGTGCGCAAGCCCGATGAAGTTGAAAAAGATGTAACAACGTGGCTCGACGCGCTCGAACGCGGCAGCCTGCTTCATGAAGTGTTCCAGATATTCATTGATAAAACGAACACCGCAAAAAAGCAACCAAGCCCAGACGAAGAGAAGGAATTGGTCCTATCCATTCTTGATGATGTTGTCAAAAAGTATAGAGATGAGGTACCTCCGCCCAGCGAAGTAGTGTTCCAAAACGAATACACACAGCTTAAAAGGGATGTAAATGTTTTTCTTCAAATCAATAGGGAACTCGGAACTAAAGCGGTGGGTACTGAAATACGTTTCGGAGACAAAAAAGACGGTGCTGTTAAAGTATTTCTTACAGACAATAAGCAGATTCTGTTACGGGGCAAAATAGACAGAATCGATAAGGCAGGGCCATCCAAATACCATGCATGGGATTATAAAACAGGAGGTACTTATGGATATAAAGAGAGAGGATACTTGGCAGCTGGGAGACAAATCCAGCATGCGCTCTACGCCGTTATTGCAGAAGAGGTATTGAAGAAAAGCGGTAAAGATAAAGATCCGAAGGTAACAAAATCTGGATACCTTTTTCCAACCGAAAAAGGAACACGCGACGGGGCAGGCGGGATATTCCCGCGATCTACGAGCGACAGAGAAAAGTGGCAGGAACCACTGGGCAAGCTGTTGGACATTATAGGAAACGGAACTTTTATAGTTGGGAAAGAGGATGCGTGCAAGTTTTGTGACTATAGCGATATATGCGGTGGTGAAAAGGCGCAAAAGCAAAGGGCTTCGAAAGAAAAAAACGATATTAACAAAGAACTTAATGCATGGAAAGAGCTGCAGGATTATGAATAGAAAAAATCCCCCTGACCAGAAAACAAGAAATAGGATTGCTACTGAATTCAATAAGAGTTTTTTTGTTGAGGCAGGAGCGGGGTCTGGAAAAACACATAGCCTTGTCGACAGGATGTCCGGCCTTATACGGTATGGCCATGCCAAGATTGAAAATATCGCAGCGGTTACGTTTACCCGAAAAGCAGCGGCAGAATTGCGCGAGAAATTTCAGATTGACTTGGAGAATATTCTTCATGATAAGGATACAAAAGGGTCGGAAAAAGATGTTATTGTAGAGGCCCTTTTAAATTTTGAGCGTTCGTCGGTAAGTACAATACATTCATTTTGTGCGAGGCTTTTGCGAGAGCGGTCAGTCGAAGCAGGTATCGATCCAGGCTTTGAGGAAATAGAGGAAGAGGAAGATATAATATTTGCCGGTGAAGTCTGGGCAGAGTACATTGAAAAGCAGGGGTTCGAAAATAATAAATTGATCGGCTGGATGCAAGAGAACGGCATAAGTCCTGACGCAATAAAAGATATATACATAAAGCTGGTGCGGTTTCCGGACGTGGAAGTTTTCAGGCAAGATCTGAAGCAGCCTGATTTCAGCGAGGCAAAGAAAGAAGTCGAAAAATTCATACGCGCTATGAGAAAGAAGATGCCGGATGCAGAGCCGGCAAACGGTTGGGATGCATTGCAGACGACCGTAAGGCGGTGTTTGAAGTTGTTTAGCCTAGAATATCTGGGAGAGGATCGGCTTTTTGTTGAACTGCTGAAAATATTGGACAAGAATATAAACGTTACACAAAACAGGTGGCCTGATAGAAACGTTGCCAAGGCCTGTGAAGAAGAGGCGGTGAAATTTCAGGAGAACGTGGTAAAGCCAGCGCTCAGGGCGTGGAGCGAATATCTACATAAACCGCTTATAGATTTTGCAATGGGTGGTGTTGACTATTATGATAAGTGGAGAAAGGAAAGGTCTGCTTTAAACTTCCAGGATTTATTGATGAGGACCGCGAGGTTGCTTCGCGAAAATGCAGAGGTCAGGGCGTATTTCAAGAAACGACTTACATACCTGTTGGTTGATGAGTTTCAGGACACGGACCCAATACAGGCGGAGATTGTAATGCTCCTTACCGGAAAAGACAATTCGGTGAATAATTGGAGAAAAGTGAAGCCAATGCCTGGAGCATTATTCCTAGTTGGTGATCCCAAGCAGAGCATATACCGCTTTAGGCGTGCAGATATAGATATTTATAACCAAGTTAAAGGTATATTTAACAGTGGCGCAGGTGAAGTGCTCGAGCTTACATCTAACTTCAGGTCTCTCGAACCTATTAGGGATCTGACGAATGCAGTGTTTAAAGATATATTTCCTGTTGGAGATACTAAACACCAGGCTAAGTTCGCACCGTTAGTTACCGTGAGAGAAAAATCAGAAAAATACCTAAATGGTGTCTTTGAAAATAGAATACCCAAGGTTTATAGGAATTTGGCGGAGGCAGCTGCCAGTATTGATACTGGAATAATAGCCAATTGGATATACCAATCTATCAATGGAGGGCTTAAGCTCGAAAGAACAGAGAGTGAAAAACAGGCTGACGAAATTGATGACGCCAAGCCAGGCGATTTTATGATTATCGCAAAAAGAAAACTCATGCTTCCTCTTTATGCAAGGGCACTTGAGGCATTGGGCGTACCATATGAGATTTCAGGCGGAGAAAATTTCAGCCAGTCGGAAGAACTTTACGAGATATATAAGGTGCTTAAAGCAACGGCTGACCCAAAGGATCCGGTTGCGATAGTTGCCGCTTTAAGAGGTTTGTTTTTTGGTGTAAGCGACAACGACCTTTACAACTTTGCAAGAGAAGGAGGAAGGTTTTCATATTTTAGCGAGCAGGAAAAAAGACCGACGATAATCAAGGAAGCGTTTGCGAGATTGCGGGAATATAACGAGATTGCAATGCATGATACGCCTGTCACGGCGATCGAGAAGATCATAGAAAAACTCGGCATAATACCTCTTGCAATGTCTGAAGAGATGGGCTCGAGCAAAGCAGGTAATATCTTTAAAGCGATAGAGCTCCTGAGAGGTCAGAAACCGGATAATACGGGTAGTTTCGCTGAGCTCGTTGATTACCTTAAAGATGTGCGCGAAATATCCAGCATAGAAGAGATGAGCCTTTTTCCGGGGACCGCTAAGGCTGTGCGGATCATGAATCTTCATAAGGCAAAGGGATTGGAAGCGCCGGTCGTTATACTTGTTGATCCGGCTGCAAAGCAAAGGGACTTTAAACCGCAGCACCACATAACTCGTACGAGTAAAGAGTCAGTTGGGTATTTTACTGTTAATAAGCAACGTGGCGAGCATGGCTTTGAAACCGTTGCTTTGCCTAGCGGTTGGGAGGAATATGCTGCCGAAGAAAAACTTTATGAGGATGCCGAAAAGAAACGGCTCGACTATGTAGCGGCTACGAGAGCAAAGAATATTTTGGTAATAAGCACATACCGCGAAGGCAGTACTATAAAAGCCTGGGAATCGTTTTTCCCCTACCTTGCAAGTATGCCCAAACTTCCGGTTAAAGAAACAGGTAAGATCAAAAAGAAAAAAACCTTAGAACTTAAAGAAAAGGAATGGGAAAGCGAAAGAGCAAAACTAGAAATGAATGTTGAGAAGATACGAGTGGCATCATACCATATGAGTAGGGTGACGGATATCGTAGAAAAACTAGATATTTTTGCCGGGGGACCTGTTGGAGGTATGAGATGGGGAAGAGTTGTGCATGAGGCGCTTGAGCTGTGCGGGAAAGGCAAGCGTGATAAATTAGAAATAATTGCAAGGGACTTATTGAAAGAAAATAAGATTCCCGAAATCGAACAGGGGAAAATGGTCAAAACTATTGATGACGTCATGAAAAGCGACATATGGAAAAGGATGTCCGCATCGAAAGAGAAATATTTTGAAGTGCCGCTTTCTTCCATGAAGGATAATAGTGTTGTCACGGGTGTGATAGATATGATTTTCAAAGAAGACGATGGGTGGGTCATTGTAGATTATAAGACAGATGATTTTGATGTTAATCCAAAAAAGAAGTTAGCATATCAACATCAAATTGATTTATATGCAGAACTATGGGGTGAAATAACCGGAGAAAAAATAAAAGAAAAATTGCTATATAAAGTGTAGATAAATGCCTTACTTAAAAATAATAATTAAAATATTTGTCACCGAATTTATTATGAATCAAGGTTAAAAGAAAATGAACAAGATTTGGGAAAAATGGACTGAACATTACAAGAACCTGAAAATAGACCTTGATAGGATTTGTAAAGATGGGATTATTAATGCAGATGAATTCAATAAGACTGAACCAAAAATTCTTTTTATCCTAAAAGAGACGACCGAGTTTGCCGGCGGGGATCTCAGGCAATTATTCAGAGAAAGAGTATATGGGGTGGGTAAGATGCTTGCAAGATGGACAGTAGGAATATTAGATAAATTTCCGACATATAATAAAGTAAAAACCATGGCTGATGACTAGTTAAAGAATTGTTTGAATAGAACGGCGGTCATTAATCTTAAAAATGTTACTGGCGAATCTCGAGCAGATCGACCCATTATCAATGCCTATGCTCATCAGGATAAAGATCCATTACAGGAGCAGATTGATTCTATTTGTAAAAAATCCAAAAAACCGAGTATAATAGTTGCTTGCGGGATAGGGATAATGGATTCCTTAATTTGGTTATTGGATATGGAAGAATAAAAGGGACGGTTCTATTTTTCTTGAAAATAACCATGCCTAAAACTTTAGCGGGTTTCTGTTTGTTCTCAGGAATATCTTTGTTGGTCTATAGCATAATTCAAGGTCCTATTGGAGTTAAAGATTGCAAACTTCCCAAGCTGATTAGCGCAAAACGTATCATTATTGTGGTTATCGGAATTTTATTAATAATTGTTAGTATATGGCTATATGCTTCTGGCAAGGAAGATATACCAGTAGCATATCCACCACAATAAAATTTTGGAAAAATAAAAAAAATTAAAAAAGTAATTATTTCCTAACAACTCAATCCACTGGACCCAATTCCGCCGCTAAAGCGGCTTCATTAGGCCAGTGATTTCGAGTGTTAGACACAAATCGAAAAGAGGAGGTAGAAAATGTCTCAATGGAAAGATTTCAGGTTCGAGGAGCGTATTCGTGAAATTCTCCAAGAAGTAACCTATTATCGAGAGGATCATCATTTTGGACGACCATTTCTCACTGTCTATCAAATAGCAATTGAATATGCTCACCAATATCCAAGTGACTTTAATCAAATTGGTCTCCCAATTGGGGGGAAAGGAACGGGAGAACGTAATTCTCTTGCCCAATATATTGCAGGGCAACTTTCTCAGAGGATGCAATCTGGAGCATTGCCTGACTTTGAAGGAGGGTTTATTTCAAATAATCATCTGTTAGAAATTTCTTTTGAAAATGATAACCAAAGAATAACATCATCGTTAACAGATACTGAATATGATTTATCAATATTCAGGTTGAGATAACAATAAGGATTTTAGGGATACAATACTTAGTTTTTAAACGAAGTGCTTCACAAAATATGCCAACTTGTGAGTATAAAAGAAGTATTTTGGTTATTTTAAGTTAGGCGAGAAGCAAAATAGCTCTTAGGAGGTTTGATGTATGGAAATGTGGAAAATTGAATTATTGAAAATTGGTGCGATAGCGCTAGTTTCTTTTTTAGGCGGTCTCGGTAGCTACTGGCTTTATATACATAAACGTAAAATTGAGAGAGCTCCTGAGCAAGAAAACTTGCGGGAGGCCGAAAAACTAACAACTTTGTTAATACAGCATCGAAAGCACAAAATATCTCCCCTAGAGCTTAGTGAATTCAAGAGGAGATTATTATCCCGATCTGCTAATAACGAAGTAGAATGCCGGAACATAGATGAGATTATAAAGGCTGAAGAAGAGTTTTTTGACAAAGTTTGGTATGGTAGGCATAAGGTGTTAGAGGCTATGGTAAGATCGGGGCAAAAAAAGGTTGATTTTAAAATATGGCAGGGAGCACTTAAAGCTGCTAAAAAAGTAGAGATAAAATATGGCAAAAAACAATTAGGTTCTTGTGATGATTTTGAGTGGGGAATATTGAACGGAAAACTTTCAACACTTAGATGGGTCTTGGGTGACGAGTGGGATATTCTAGACACTTAATTATTATCCGATAGCACTTTCCTTAATATAAATCTCAAATACATTCTTCCTTAGCCTTATCCCATATATCCGTGATTTTGGGATCCAGATTTTCATGCCATTGTCAATCAATACAGCTTTATCAGTTTCGTGTAGTATTCGAATTTGAGCCCATACATATTTTTCTTTTGGAGATACAAACTTACAATACTCGCTTTGGGATTACTCCGTCGCTAACGATCCTCGCAATGACAGGAAAATGTTAGGCCAGAACATAGAGTTACCTCCCTTCAAGATTATTTCATTGTTTTGTTTGTTTTTTGTTTTTGAATTTGCAAGCTCTTACGATAGTGGTTCTGCTAACATTTAAACTTTTTGCAATTTCTTGATAAGACATTCCTAAGGATTTCAGCTGCTTTGCCTTTACAAATAGTTTCTGATATAAAGGAATTTGCCTTGTAGGCAATATTTTAATATGAGCGGAAATTTCAGAAATAGTTCGAATTG
>JAHLWJ010000048.1 GCA_019057975.1 Promethearchaeota archaeon
AAGAAAAAAATCATAGTTAACGATGTAAGTTGCTTAAAAACTGATCCTGGTTTAGTTGATTTTATTGTGGAGAATGGTCTGCCAATAATCTTAATGGCGTCAAAGAAAGTTCCAGGAGATTTGCTAACTATAACGGAAATTATACATGAACTTAATAAAACTTTTGAATTACTCGAACGAAAAGGATACGACCAAAAAAAAATCATTATCGATCCTGGAATTGGAAGATGGATAGATGAAAAAACTCCTGAGTTTGACTTGAAAATCATAGGAAATTTGGATAAACTTCGATCTCTTAGAAAACCGATATTAGTAGCAATCTCCAGAAAATCGTTTATAGGTGCTGCCTTAAATATCACAGAACCAGAAAAGAGACTAAATGGGTCTCTGTCAGCAACAGCTATAGCTGTTTATAAAGGAGTACATATAATCCGTACTCACGACGTAAATCAACAGTTGATGGAAATCATAAAAATTGCCGAGAAAATAAGAAAAAGTGAATAGATCTCGCATAATTTCTCATAAAAAATTGAGGTATATGAAAAGCTTCAAAACTATAAAATCAATCATCCTAAAAAGAAAATGAATTTTCAAAAGAAAAAAATGAATATTTATGGAAATTTGTTTATCTCCTCCACTAATTGACGATTTAAGGTGAAAAAAGGGCAGGACTATTAGAATTTTCGCTTATGAAAGACGAAATGGGAGAAAAACAGAAAAAACACATAAAATTATGGGACCAATTATTTAGAAAAAAAGCTGTTGTGACTCAAAACAACTACGATGTAGTAATGAACTATTTTTTAATCGTTTTTCATTCGATAACCCCAAAAATTCTTCATGCTCTACTTAAATTTCAAGGGGATGATTAATCTTTTATTATATTTTTACTTCTTAGAAGTATGAAGTTTATTGATCTTTCAATACCTATTATAAATCCGGATGAAGAGGTTTTTGATCCTCCTCTTGGACAACCTCATATTGAATATGGAAATCACGAAAAAGGCGCTGAAGAAATGAGTTTTGTATTCTCTAGGCTCAATCCAAAGGAACATCTCCCCGATGGAAAAGGTTGGGCTACAGAATTAATTACCTTAGGTACTCATAGTGGAACTCACATGGATGCACCTTGGCACTTTGCTCCCATTCAAGATCGACTCATTGGGGAAAGGAAAGCACATACAATAGACAAATTCCCTTTAGAATGGGGAATAGGACGACTAGTAGTTCTTGATTGCACGAATTATGAAGAAGGGTATGTCATGACACCAGAGGATGTGGATGGAAAGCTAGCTGACATCGGACATACTTTAAAAGAAGGAGATATTCTTTGTATTCATACTAACGCTCCTAAATTTTATGGAACGAAGGATTACATTAATACAGGTGTAGGTGTAGGTAGAGATGCAACAATACATATCGTTAAACAAGGAGTTCATGTAGTTGGTATTGATGCATGGTCCTGGGATGCTCCATTTGCATTAACAGCAAAAAAATGGAAACAATCAATAAGGGAGAAAAATCCTAACTCATCAATTATTTGGGAAGGCCATTTTGCGGGAATAGAGTTGGGGTATTTTCAAATGGAGAAAATGAATAATTTAGACAAAGTTCCTCCTGTAGGAGCCACAATATACTGTTTTCCCGTGAAAATCGCTAGAGCTAGCGCTGGTTGGGTAAGAGCCGTAGCAACTATTCCTGACTAAGTTAGAAAGAAGTTCATAATGATAAACAAATCCTCTATTTTTTTTTCCTTAACACAATTAATAGTCAATTTTTATAAATCATTTATTTAGTGATAACTCTAAAAAGAATCTCGCTTTAAATAAAATCTCTCAAGAATTTAGGTCGATAACCCTCATTCTAACAATTTGATAAGTCACTATTTCCAGTTCCTCTCTGAGGAACTTAATCTAACTTTAATTATTATTAGTTAAATTGAGTAAATCTTTTCTTTTTAAAATTTAAATATTATTAAACTTAATATTTTAATCAATAAATCAAATAGTTACAATATAAAAAAAAGAGATATTACAAAAATGTCAGAAGATAATCCAGAAAATAAGTTGGTTATTACAGCAGCATTAGCTGGTTCATTTCCATCTAAGCAAAATAATCCTAATGTTCCATATACCCCAGAGGAGTTTGGAGGTGAAGCAAAAAGATGTTATGATGCAGGTGCTGCAATTGTCCACATTCATGCTCGAGATCCAGAAACAGGCTATCCCACTCATGATTTAGATTTAATAAAGGCAATATTAAAGAATATTAAATCAAAAGCTCCCGACTTAATAATCAACATAACCACGTCTATTGGTGAAGATGATCAACGAATAATTCCTATTCAAACATACAAACCACCTTTTGCTTCCCTAAATACAGCGTCTATGAATTATGCAGTAGGCAATTTTAAAACTGGCAAAGTTCTTTGGGGAGCAGGGAATATATTTGCAAATACTTTTGAAACAATTTTAGAATTTGCAAAAGAGATGAAAAAAGCAGGGACCAAGCCGGAGATTGAAATTTATGACTTAGGCGGTTTGTATAACATACTTTTCTTAAACAAACAAGAAGGAGTTTTTACGCACCCTCTTCATTTTCAATTTGTATGGGGCGTGCTTGGAGGGATTCCATTCACTCCAAAGAACCTCCTGTTATTGCTCGATTTAATACCTCCAGGTGCTACATGGAGCGTATGTGGTGTTGCTAAGCAACAATTTCAAGCAGGATTATGTGCTGTGGCGATGGGGGGCCATATTCGTGTCGGTTTAGAAGATAATATACGAGTTATAACAGGTGAACTAGCTAAAGGAAGTTACGAACAAGTTGCATGGGCTAAAAGAGTGGCGGAGGATGCAGGACGGGATATTGCTCAAGGAGAAGAAGCTAGAAAAATTTTTCATCTGAAACAAGAACATGTGGTGCTATAATATTTCATGCAGCCTTTAGACGATCAAAAACAACTTACAATTATTTTTATTTTTTAATAGGTTCTTCTTATCTTCAGATATTTCTATTGAATACATCTTCTTAAAAACCTTAAGAACTTCTTAAAAATCTTAAGAATCACTTAAATTAGGTTATGCAAAGATTTTCTTGTTTGATATGGAAAATATTTAAATTTTTCTTGAATAAAAAAACAATTATGAAAAGTTTAAATACTCTCGTATCGTATGATGAAATAAGTATGTTTAATCCATACTGTATATTTAATAAAAAATAACAAGATACAACGGAGAGAATAAGAATGAAAAGATTTACAAAAAATTTAGTCTTACTTTTGATCGTTAGTACTTTAGTTATACCATTTATCCCAGTTATAGCAGAACCTAAATCCGCTCAAGAAGATAAAGTGGTCTTTAGGTATGGTGTCCAAATATCTCCCGCAGGAGGAGATTGGGACCCAGCAATTCGTCGTGCATCTAACGCTGATTCGGCCCGTTTCCCTAGCCTAGAGGGTTTTGTAAGATATCCTGCTTATTGGAATGGCGATATCGCTGATTTACAACCATGGCTCGCAACCGATTGGACATTCGAATTTTGGCCACAAGAAAATAATTCAAAAGGATTTGTTAATAGAGCAGGGATTAAGTCGACTACTTTAACATTGCGAGAAAATGTAACCTTCCATGATGATTCACAATGGAACGCAACGGTAGCAAAGTGGAATCTGGATCGAATCATAATAGTTTCGGGTAATTTAACAGGAAGGGGTAATACACAATATTTATCTGATTTTTGGGAAGATGCAAGTGATTATCTCCCTTTTTATACTCCAGGTTGGAATATGTCATCTTATATTGACAAAATGCCTTCCTATAATGGCATGGTTGCAACTATTCCTCAATTAAACGGTACTTTTCCTAAAATTAAGAATATAACCATCATAGACGCGGGAGGACCCAATGGAGGGGGAACAATCAAAATCAACTATAATGATTGGGCTTCTTTTTCAGTCTGGGAGGTTTTAGCTACTAATCCTCAACATTATATATTGATGATATCGATGGAGGCTTATAATGATTATTGGGATAGGCCAATTTTAGGTTTTGGAGAAAATCCCGCCTTTCCTCAGGATGAAACCTTCAAACACTTGGTTGGAACGGGGCCATATATATTTGATCATTGGACGGCCACAGGACCGACAACGGGAGGTTTAATGACAAAAAACGAGAATTATTGGAATAAAACCGCTCTTGAAAGTGTCGGTTGGTTCGAGATTGATGAAATACAATTTGTGTTATTTTCCGCTGATGCAGATGGTACGCAAGCACGTAATTTAGCTATGAAGTCTGGTGCAATAGATTTTTCTCCCGACGTCAGTGGTTTTAATTTTGCTTATGACGAAGTTCTCGCTCAAGCTGATGTGACATATTATACAAACCCAATTGGAGATTATCCTATCGGAATTATATTGAATTGCATTAATGATACATATTGGAAGACATTATACGATGCTGGAACCCCGGGTATACCTCGCACCAATGGACTCCCTCGCTTAACCCGGAAAGCAATATCATACGCATTCGACTATGAAGGCTTTATGCAGACAGCTTATAATGGACGTGCGGATCGTATGAATAGTTATCTTGGTAAAGATCAGCTCTATGCTAATCCAAGCATTCCCATAGCAAATTTTAACCTCACAATTGCACGACAAGCCATACTTGCTCAATATCCAGCTGAATGCGCTGCAAGATTTCTTGATGAAAATAGTACAGCTCTAGATTGGACAGATGTTGCAAATTCAAATCCCATATACACGGTTGATTTCTATTGGGATATAACTTCGGTTCAGCAGGTTCTTAAGGATTATATGGGAACAGCTCTTAATAATATTGGACTTGCTTACTACGATGATCCTGCTCATGAATTACCTACTGTATGGGCACATATATTAACTGGGGGAGCGTTTACTGCACAAATATGGGCATCGACTTGGGCTATAGCACCGAATGATATAGGTCACGCACATATTAATGCGTACTTCAAGTATCCAGGTCTATTTTCGATATATTATAACTTAGCTTTCAGTTATCTTGATAATGTCACAGACTGGATAGATCAAATCTATTTCTCTAATAGCAGCACAAGACAAGCACTATACGATAATATAGGTACCACACTACAAAACTACCAGTACCCATGGATGTGGGTATGCCATGGTAAATTTGGATACGTTTATAGGAGAGAATGGGAAGTACGTGAGTTTGAGTTCTATCATGGAATGCCAACGATTGTTGGAGATCTTACCCATATAAAGTGGGTAGGATGGGAAGCACCCATACCTGAAATACCCGGATTTTCGATGTATATCACATTAGCTGTTTCGGTTACTACAACTGTTGGAATTATTTACATAATGATGAGAAAAAGAAAGTAACTAACGAAAATTTTAATTTTTTTTTTTTTAAATTAATACACTAGAACAATTGTTTTTTCTAATAATAAAGAGATTTATTCCTTTTTAAGCTTAAAATTACTATTATTATTAATATATTGCTTAAGCTATTTTATTAATAGTTTTTTTAAAAAAAAAAGAATCCTTTATTCAGTTGAAATTGTCGTCTACACATTCAACTGAATTTTATCAGGATGAATTTTAATAGTGAAAGTGCCAGATTCGATGTATATTATTTTGACTATATCTAAATTGGAACTATACGTAGTTTACTGATTGGATATTTATTAAAGTTCTCATAACCATTTTGTGTGAAGACACCTGAGGAACCGACCCAAAGACCTTTCTTTGTATTGGGAATCCTAACCCATATATGTAAAGTAACAGTGTGACCAGGTTTAAACTCGAAATCATGGTACATCTTTGCAAACATAACAGTACGAGTACCTGGGGCGGCTCCTGCTAACGGTGGCTGCATCATAAAACACCAACCAGCTATTAATAAACTTGGTACTTGCTCAAAACCAGCATCATAAATTGGTTTAAGAAAATTATCAATATCTTTTCCTTTCATTCCTGGTTTTAGTTCGGAAACCAAATTATCGTGAACCGTAGCTGCAACATTGAAAAGTCTTTTATACTCAGGTGTTGGATCACCGACAAACCAAGTTCCCCAGAGCTTTCCCCAGTAATTACCGTATCCCAAACAAAACTCTGACATGAGCAAGTCGCCTACTCTCACTCGTTTACCTGTTGAATAAGGCGTAGGATAATAATATTCAGGATTTTCCATTGAGAAGGAACTGACATGACCGAATGGAAATGTTCCATAATGACGAACAGCTGTCAAATTCATTGCTCTTTGTAAATCTTTGTGTTTGATTCCAGGACGAGTCAATTGAACTACCTCTTCTTGAGCAAGATCTGTTAAAGCTCCTGCACGCCTAAGGAGTGCAATTTCTTCTTCGCTTTTAATAAGTTGAAGAGCTTGAAACCAAGGATTAGCACTGACAATTTTCGCATCTGGAAGACTTTTATCCAAAATCTCACGCTGCTCCGTAAATAATGTAATGTCTCCAAATTGGGCTCCACCAGGACCAATAAGTCCAATCGTTCCTCTTTCGTATCCAAGATCTTTGATTTTCTGAATCGCATTTGGAAAAGCGTCTCCATCTTGTATATCTTTAACATAGGAAATGGTGGCTGCATTTACGCAATGATAATCTAAATTAATATACATTGTGGGTTCACCTTCTACTGGAACAGTAAGAAATGTTTCAAAAACATTTGCAAAACGGGTGAGATACTGAAGATGTATCTGACCAGGACTATTTCCTACCCCTACATGCCCATATACTAGAAGTATATCTATTCCTCTTTCTTTCATCTCCTTTCGGACATTTTTGTAACGTTGAGCCATTTCTTTATCCGAAAAATATGGTAAAAAGTTATTATCGGCAGATTCATCTATTATATCATAAATTTCTTTACTCATTTTTATCTCTCTATTAATTTTGCTAAATTAAATATACAGTATGGATTAAACATACTTTGATAATCATACGATACGAGAGTATTTAAACTTTTCATAATAAAAAATACACCAGAAGAAAACTTCTAATAAGTTCAAATTTAGAGGCCCTGCAGGTTTATTTACTCTAAAAAGTTCTTGGGTAACTCTCAATCCCATGGTAGTAATATTCGTTATTAGAAATATATTATCTATAGATCTAAGGATAGCTGGAAATAAATGACTAATTAAAATGCTACTTTACGAAGAAATTATTGTTTCGGGGGATTTACACACCAGATATAATGACCATCTTCGATTCTTATCTTACGAGGTAAATCAAATTCACATTCCTTAGTACGTACATCTGAGGAACAGCGAGGGTGAAAGGTACATCCCGAAGGTGGGGCTATAGGACTTGGAACTTCACCTTGAAGTATAAATTTTATATCCCTATTTTTCATATCAACTTCAGATCTTGATGCTAAAAGCGCTTGGGTGTAAGGATGTGTAGGTTTTGAAAAAATTTGATCAGTATCACCGATTTCAACAATTTGACCAAGATACATAACTGCAATTCGATCAGCAATATGATTTACTACAGCTAAATTATGTGTAATGAATAAATAACAATATCCATAATTTTTTTGTAATTTTTTTAGTAAGTTAAGGATTTGTGCTTGCACCGATACATCAAGTGCAGAAGTTGGTTCGTCAAGAACTATAAGTTCTGGATTGGTTGCAAGTGCTCGAGCAATAACAATTCTTTGCTTTTGCCCTCCTGAAAACTCGTGAGGATAACGATCCATGTGTTCTCGCTTCAATGCTACCTCCTTCATTATTTCTAAGACTTTCTTTCTTAGTTCATCCTTTTTTTTGAGACGCAACAAATTTTTAAGAGGTTCTGCAATGATATCAAACACTTTCAAGCGAGGATTTAAAGAAGCATCTGGATCCTGATAGACAATTTGAATTTTCTGTCTGATAAATCTTGAATAAGGGAAAGGGAGAGACTTGTCGTGAAATCGAATATCACCATTAGTCTTTTT
This sequence comes from Promethearchaeota archaeon, assembly GCA_019057975.1. Next base: position 7,961 of record JAHLWJ010000048.1, read on the forward strand.
TACTAAACCTAAAATCGAAAGAGCTGCTGTTGTTTTCCCGCAACCACTTTCTCCAACTAATCCAAGGGTTTCACCTGTCTTAATTTCGAAAGATATACCGTTAACAGCTTTAATGACACCTATTTGTCTTCTAAATATTCCTCCAATAAGAGGATAAAAAACTTTCAAATCTTTAACAATTAAGAGATTTTTGCCTTTTTCAAGATTACTATATTTGACCAAATTTTTCAACTCTAATAACTTTAAATGTAATATATTTAACAGCAAAACTAGTAATCGTTGCTATTAAACAGAAGAATCAAACTCATCCATCATATTTTTTTTTCATTAAGGTTTATTATAAAACACTTTTTTGTTCAATTACTGAAATTTTTCTTTTCTAACTCTTTTAATTTAAGGGTTACTTAATTTTTATATTGAGGATCATAAAGGTGGCATGCCACGAAATACTCTGGTTCAACTTCTATGCTTTTTGGCACTTTAGAATTACAAGGTTCAAAACGATATTGACAACGAGGGTGAAATCGACATCCTGAGGGGGGATATATTAGATTTGGCACTAATCCTGGGATTACTTCAAGTTCCTCTTTTTTTTTCCCAACAACGGGTATCGACGCAATAAGACCCTTTGTATATGGATGAGAGGGTCTTTCAAATATCCTATAAACATCTCCATATTCAACTATAAACCCACTATACATGACTGCGACTCTATCACACATTTTTGATATGATTCCAAGATCATGTGTAATAAAAAGAATAGATGTATTGTATTTTTGTCCGAGAATCTTCATTAAATGAAGAATTTGATTTTGGATTGTAACATCCAATGCGGTTGTCGGCTCATCTGCTATTAATAATCTAGGACTACATGCAAGAGCCATAGCAACTTGAATTCTTTGTCGCATTCCCCCACTTAATTCATGGGGATATAAGTCATAGATCCGTTCTGGGGAAGGAATGTTAAGTTCTCTTAGTAATTGCTCACTTAATTCTCGAGCAATACTGTATATACTTTTGCCAGGATGTTTCGTTGCTTCTAAGAGAAGTTCATCTTCCATGTGTAGGAGAAATACTTCAGAGATTTGTCTGCCTACTTTAAAAACTGGATTTAGAGAATTAAGAGGATCCTGAAAGATCATTGTTATTTTGTTTCCGCGATAGTTTAAAATTTCCTTCTCAGATTTTTGGAGTAAATCTTCACCGTCAAATATAACTTTTCCACTCTCAATTTTCCCAGGCGGACGAACAACCTGAAGTATAGATAAAGCAGTAACTGATTTCCCACAACCTGTTTCTCCTACAAGACCAAGAGTTTCGCCTTCATAGATTTTAAAAGATACTCCTTCTACCGCGCGTACAACACCTTCTTCACTGTAAAAATAGGTCGTAAGATCATTAACATCTAAAATAATTTTTTTTCCTTCAATTCTTTTATCTTGAATTTGTGTTTCCGTCACTGCTGGTAAGATTACTTGGCCTTGTCTCATTTCTTTCTTGAAGTGTTCTGGATAAAACTTCACTTTTAAAGATATGGCATAAAAAATAAGAAAAATAGTTATATCGACAATAAGATGCACTCGAATATCCTGAACGTTGAAATTATAATTTGGTAAAATTATTAGAAATAAATTTAACAAGATGTCAATAATAATTATACTCAAGAAAAATGTGATAACTTCAATATTAAACGCAAAAATTAAGGATTGTTTAAACTCTTTACTATAAAGCTTCATAACAATAACTGAACCAATAGTGATATCTATAACTAGAATAAGAACATTATTCAGAAGATTATCACCAAAAACATAAACAAAAAATAATTTAAGTGGTAAATTTATAATAAACCATAGTAAATTCATAATAACTGCCTTTCTAAGAGATGCATCAAATCCTTTCTTACTTGAAAGCCATCTCGTAATATATATTCCTATAATAAATATAATAATCAAAGAAATTATTGTAGAGAAAAGATCAGAGATAATGATTTGATAGATACCCATAAAAAAATAATAATAAATAAAGAAGAGAGGAACTACCCAAATCCATAGTAGAATAATTCCACCAATGAAAATAGAATCTCTAAGAAATTTTTTTGTAATCCGGTTCTCAGTAGGTATGAGTTTGTTAAGAATAATATTAATAGAGATGTCGATAAGAACCATAAAAAAAGCCCATTTAACACTAAGAACAAACATGTCAAAAATAGGATTTAAGGTAGATAATAATTGTATTAAATTGATTAATACAATAACAAAAGTAATAATCCACAATAACCCTACGATTATAATTTTAATCATCCTTCTATTTTTTTCCTTTAAATGAATGCTATCATCTAAAAGATGTAAGTTCCTAAGTTTTTTCAATAAATAGAGATAAAATTTACAAGAAACACTTTCTACAAGGTAAACATCATTTTCATGCTCATTAAAACTAACATCAAAATCTTGAGCGTCTACTATAGCTTCCTTTTCTCTAAATTGTTGTTTTTGAATTGGTTTTTCTTTCTCTTTTATTATCGCTTCTAGAAATTTCTTCTTACTTTTTATAACTGCTTCTGGTAAAAACTTAATTCTTAACAAATTGAAATAGCTTACAATAAATATACCTAGAACAACAACCATTATCACGCGAAGATCTTGTTTTATAATAGTTATTCCGAATAATCTAGAGATATACATTTCAATAACGATAAATTGGACAAACCAGATCCCAAACGAAATTATTCCACTCGCGATTAAAGAATTTTTGAATTCCACTTTTGGAGTCTGTTTCTCAACTGGTTTTGCTTTATTTATTAAATATGTAAGAATTGTAATAAAAAAGACGGTAAAGAAAGCCGTGAAAACCCCAATATATAACATATCATAATCTGGTTTATTTGGTTCCCATACCAATTGAATTCCTAATATATCAAATGAGAGAAATATTAATGCTATACCCCAAACTAAACCAACCATTATTATATATATTTTTTTGAATATTTTACGCAGATCAATATCTTCAAATGGACGAGATTTATCAAACTTTTTTAAAAAGGCTTTATATAAGGGGAAATATATGCATATTGCTATTGCAAAGAAGAGATAATTGTTATTCAAATATCCAATTATAGTATAATAATATTCTAAACTTTCAATAACAAACCCAATACCAAATATAATTCCAAAGACTATTAACAAACTCAAAGCTAGACTCCCAGCATTTGTTAGTATCCTTTGATCCTTTGGAAGTAGTTTGTTTATTAGACTAATTACAAGAAATAATACTATTAAGATCGCAACAACTTCAACAAGAAGTAGTCCATAATTAAAAGCCATAGATATAATCCTTTTTTAATGTATTTTTATTTTTTATATATGTAATCGTGGATCTAATGCATCTCTCAAACCATCACCAATTAATATAAATCCAATTGCAGTAATTCCTATGAAAAATCCTGGCCAAAGAGCTGCTCCTGGTGTTTCGAAATGACCTCTTGCATACATAATATCTGCTCCCCAATTAGCAACATCTGGATCCCCCAAACCTATAAAGGCAAGACCTGCTAGACCTATAACAGTTACCCCCATTGCTCCAAAGAAAGATATAATAATGGGAGAGATAGCGTTAGGAAAAATATGTTTAAACATAACTCTAAATTTAGTTGCACCACTACTTATTGCAGCTCTAACATAATCATTTTGTTTTACTTGTAAAACTAAAGATCGCATAAATCTAATGTTAAAGGGTATAAAAAGAATACCATAAATTAGTAGAGTAGTATATAAATCCTTTCCAACCAAGGGAGCAATAACTAAAACAATTATCAACATTGGTAAACTTAAGAATATATCACAGATGCGCATAATGATGAAATCAACCCTACCTCCAAAATATGCCGAAATTGTTCCTATAAAAACACCTCCACCTATAGAAATTGCAACTGGGAACACTGCTGCCTGTATCGTAGTCCTAGTACCCCAGATCAATCTTCCAAGAATATCCCATCCAAATTGTGTTGTACCTAATGGGTGTTCTGGCGATGGTGGTTGGAACGCGGGTTCTCCCGGATATAGTGGTGGAGTTACGTTCGCTAAAGTAAGTTCAGTAAGCCCAGGAGCATAAACGGCTATAAATACCACAATTAAAACCAAGAAGAAACCAACCAGGGTTAAAGGCGTAATAAGACGGCGGAATACTCTTCTTTTTGATTTTAATTTTTCAATCTGATATTCTCGTGCAGAAAATTCAGGGTTTCGCCAACCAGGCATTAAATAAAATTTGATTAATCGCTTAATCTTTGCATTACTATTCTTTAGTGGATATTCCTCAATTTTATCTTTTTCGCTATAATCTTGCATTATTAATATCACAATTTCTAAATCATTAAGTATATGTTATCCTCGGATCGATAATGGTATATATTACATCTGTTGCTAATGTTCCACCAATTATAATTAAGCACGAACATACTAAAAATCCGTTTATAAGTAAATAATCACCTTGAGTTACAGAACGAACAAAGTAATATCCAAATCCTAAATATTGAAAAGTTGCTTCTAAGAAAATTGATCCTAAAAGTGACCCTGTTATCGTGGTTATTATGAGATTACTTGAAGGAATTAAAGCATTCCGAAGGGCATGTGAGTTGATGACCTTTTTTTCCGGAACTCCCTTAGCTCGGGCTGTCCGAATATAATCCTGATCCATGACATCTAACATACTAGAACGAGTTTGTCTAGTGATACCCGCCAGAGAAGCAAAAGATATACAAATTACTGGAATAATTAAATGGAGGACAGTATCAAAAAAGAAGATAGGGTCGTTATTGAAAATAGCATCAATAAGTCGAAATCCAGTAAAGTATTCACCTTTTAATTCAAGTCCAGATGTATTCGAAAACATAATCGGTAGATCAATTTCACCATATGTAAATTTATGTAAAGAAACACCAAAAAATAATTGTAGTAGGTTACCTATAAAAAAAATTGGCACTCCCGCACCTAGAACCGCAAGAAAACGAATAGAGGTATCTTTTAGTTTATCCTTGTTTGTTGAGGATACAATTCCAAGCTTAACGGCAATAAGGGGAATTATAACAATCGGAACTATCATTAATTCAATTGTTTTAGGAAAAACCAAACCGATAACTTCGGTTACAGGGGTGTTACGCATAATAACATAGGAATCACCCCAATTTCCAGTGAAAAAATTCTGTAGATAAATTATTAACTGAACATATATTGGTTTGTCATATCCCATTCTTCTTTTTTCTTCTGCAATCATTCTTTGTATTTGTTCTATATCTTCGCCAAACGCCACCTGTGAAATAACAGGAAACACATTCATGAATTTTGATAAAACAAAAGTAATTATTAAAACTATGATTAATATTGGAATCATCATCAATATGCGCTTGATAATATATTTAATCATATTCTGAGCTTGACGAGCCATAATTTCTTCCTGCTTAAAAACTTTGTATGAGTTTATATCAATTATTATTTCTGTCTATTCTAATATTTTTCTCTTTTTCGTACTGATAATTGTTTGAATTTCATCCCTATCAAAGAACCGCTTAGAGTTAATCCGATTAAAATTAAAATGTTAAGATATCCCTTGTAATGAGCAAATTGTAAAATAAAGGGCTCTAAACTCAACCCAAACATAACAAAATAAAAAATAAACCCTTCCAAGATTATCGTGGGAACTAGCCAAATCGATGCTCTAATTCCATAATGGGGGATTTCTTCCTTGTAAGTCAGAATGAAACACACTATAAATAATAATATTAAAGGCAAAAAGAAAGTGTCCACATACACTTCATATGTCCAAAATAACACCGTTCGATCTATTTCAGTAAAAGATATCCATGTTTGTTCCGTAAGAGATATCCACTCATCAACCAAAACGATGTTGATGACAAGACCATAATATCCTAGCAATACAATTATATAACCTAATATAACGGCTCCTTGCCTACCCCAATCAATTTTAAAATGAGAATGAAAATCCGTCTTATCTTGAAACTCTTCTTCTTGAACCTCAATATGTTTCTTAATTGTTGCTCCCTCAGTTTTGTTTTAACTCTAAGATTCTATATTATTTTTCCAACAATATATTTAAATCCACATTGTATATTATATCTTTTAAATTTTACCATAATATAGATCTTTTACATTTTACTATTTAGCTTTTTTTTTGGAAAAATTAGTTTAAAAAACATTTTTAATGAGTGCTGTCTATTTATTACACATCACATCAAAAATATTAAAAGGGAGCGATATGATATGGGAGAAAAAAATATAGTAATGCTTGGTTTTGGTGATATGGGAAAAAAAATTGCCCAAGTATGTTTACTGGCAACTTTCTTTGTCCTATGCAATATACAAAGACTAACTATAAAAAGCTTAGCCCATTTTTAAGGGAGAATAATTTATATTAAATATATTTCTAGTAGGTGATATGTAAATGAAATTTGTCAAATTGTTTGAACCATTTAAGATAGATGACCTTGAATTACGAAATCGAATTGTAATGCCTGCTATGGCATTAAATTTTTCTCGAGACGGAGGAATTAATGATAAAACAATTGATTTTTATGTAGAGCGTGCGAAAGGAGGAGTGGGTTTAATTATAATTGGAGGTGCTGGAGTTGAACCTAGAGGAGGAGGTCCAACAATGTTCGCAATCCATGATGACAAATACATCCCCAGTTATACAAAGTTTACTGAAAGTATGCACCATCATGGTACGAAAACTTTTGTACAACTTTACCACGCTGGAGCATATTCTGGTATGCCAGATATGGTCTCTTCTTCTGCAGTAATGTCTAATCTTACAAGAAGGGTTCCCAAAGAATTATTGATAGACGATATTAAGGTTGTTCAAGAAAATCATGTTCTAGCCGCAGAAAGAGCCTTAAAAGCAGGTTTTGATGGCGTAGAACTATTAGGAAGTGCAGGATATCTTATCAATCAATTTTTAAGTCCAGTTACCAATAAAAGGACGGATGAATATGGAGGTTCTTTAGAAAACAGATTAAGATACCCCTTGGAATTAATACAATTGGTAAAAGAAAGAATAGGAGAAAAAATGATTGTAGGAATGAGAATAGCCGGTGATGACTTCGTACCTGGATCTAATACATATAAAGAAAGTGCAGTCTTTGCAAAGCATTATGCTAATGCGGGAATTGATTACATTAATGTAACTGGAGGTTGGCATGAAACTAGAATTCCTCAAATTCCCATGATGGTTCCACAAGGAGCTTATGCTTATCTGGCTGAGAATATAAAAAGTGTTGTCGATGTACCTGTCTTCTCTAGTAATCGTATCAATAGCCCTATCGTAGCAGAACAAATTCTAAGAGATCAAATGGCAGATGCAATTTGTATGGGAAGAGCACTCATTGCAGATGCTTATTTACCTCTCAAAGCAAAACAGAATAAACTCTGGGACATCCGAAAATGTGTAGGTTGTAATCAAGGTTGTTTTGATCATATTTTTACTGGAAAGGCTGTTGAATGTATGAGGAATTATATGGTTTCAAGGGAGGGCAAAATTGATCTTGATGTCTTAACAGAGCATCCTATAAAAGTCTTAATAATAGGCGCTGGTCCTGGTGGATTGGAAGCAGCAAGAATAGCAAAAGTTTTGGGACATAATGTCACAATACTCGAAAAAAGACTCAACCTTGGTGGTCAAGCGAATCTTTCATGGGTCCCTCCTGGACGATATGATATTCATGAAATTTTGGATTATTATTCCTCACAAATAGAAAATCTAGGAATTGAATTGCATCTAGGAGTGGAAGCAGATTTAGAATCTATTAACAAATATCAACCTGATGCAGTCATTTTCGCGACAGGTGTTAAATATAATATTCCTGACATACCAGGAATTGATGGTAGTTTAGGGAGTGAAATCTATTTAGCTGAAAAAATTCTTGAGGGAGAATATCCTATTGGAAAAAATGTTGTAGTGGTTGGTGGTTCAGCGACAGGAATGGAAACTGCTATTTGGGCGGCAGAACAAGGGGCAATTAGTTCTGAAATTGCAAAATTCATAGCATTTTACGAATTATTGCCTAAAGAAGAATTATTTAAGCGATGGTTGAGAGGTAATCGTAAGGTTACTATCATTGATATGCTTCCCAAACTAGGTATGAGTATTGGAAGAACGACTCGAGGATTTTTAATTGGTCAAATCACGAAATTAGGAATTATTAGCATCCTAAATGTTCAAATTAAAAAATTTGAAGGTAAAACCTTAATTTATGAGCATGGGAATGAAACAAAAACATTAGAAAATATTGACACCTTTATAATAGCTGCAGGAGTAACCCCTAATGACGAACTATTTAATAAAGTAAAGCAAACTAATCCCCCTTATAAAATATTTAAAATAGGAGATTGCAAAAAACCACGAACGATGATGGAAGCAATTCATGAAGGATTTAGAACCGCCTACAATCTCGATAAATGAAATATTTTATATTTATTTTACTCATTTTTTTAATTATTTTCTACTAAAAATAAAAATTAAAAAAAATATTGTTGATATCTTTTTGGTATTCTTTTTACGCTTTCTACTCACCAGTGAACTTGGGTTCTCGTTTCTGTAGAAATGCTGTAACACCCTCAATTACATCTTTAGATTGGGAATTAATAGCATAACCTAAATGCTCAAATTGAAGCCCTAAATTCAAAGGTGCTTGAGATCCATAATCAATAGCTTTCTTTATCACAAAAAGACTTTTAGTTGGTGCGTTCCCTATCCAAGACGCTTTTTGATGTACAAAATTTTCAAATTTTTCATCATCTACAAGAAATGATATTATTCCCCATTTGAACATTTCCTCAGCATTATAATGATCACCAAAAAAGATCATAGTTTTTGTTCTTATCTTACCAAGATTTCTGATTAACCTTTGAGTCCCTCCATTAAATGGTGCAACTCCTCTTTTTATTTCAGGGAAGCCAAATGTTGAACGTTTCGATGCAATAATAATATCGCAGACTAATGCTAATTCAAACCCACCTCCTAAAGCGTACCCATCTACAGCTGCAATTAGCGGTTTGGGAAAACTCTCAATGATATCATAATATTTGTGCCTTATATACATTCCAAAACTTTGATCCATTAAGTTTTTAGGATCTATATCAGGATGACCACGGACAGATAAATCTGCTCCTGCAGAAAAAGCTGGCTTTTTTGTATATTCTTTTGTCCCTCTTAGAACAACGCATCTCACAGACTTATTAAAAGCCATTTTCTCAAGTGCCTCAGCAATCTCTCTTAAAGTGATGGTGTGTAAAGCATTTAGTTTCTCAGGCCTATTTATTGAAATGACTGCATAATTATTTTCTTTATTTTCTTCAACTTTTATATGTTCAAATTGCTTTTCAGACATAATATTTCTCACCTTATTATAGAATATTTTTCTTTGTTATATTTAATTAATAATACTCAAAAATATTTTTTAATAAATATACAATATCTATTTTTATTTCATAATTTTGTGAAAAATTTAAAAATTTATTGAAAATGATGTATTCTAGACTTCTAAATAATAGCAATTAAAGCTTTGAACCTAAATTTTCATCAAAAATCTTTTTAAATTTCCTTGAATTTAATAATAGCACAAAAGCTTTAAGCGAAAACCAATCAAATCCACAGTGTCTATTAATTTCAAATAACATATAATAATAGCGATCAATTGTAAGTTCAATTAAATTTAATTAAATACCCAAGTAAATTCTCAATTAGGAGATGTAGAATTCATTTTCTAATTCCTTATCTATTCTTTCGCAGACTTTATTCACATTTGTGAAAATCTTTAAATAATATAGATATAAATCAGTATTTGAGAAATTATTACTATTTAAAATACTTAAAGAGATTATTTTTTAAAAAAATTTTTTGGTTTTGTGAAAAAAATAAGTAAACTTATGAAAAATAAAATTAAACAAACGAGAAGTAGATCCCCCGAAAAGAAAGCTAAACAATTTGAACGCATAATAGATGCAGGAAAGCAATTTTTCCAAGAAAAAGGACGGGAAGGGTTTAGTTTACGAGGTTTAGCAAATATGCTGAATATGAATCCGAAAAATATTTACAATTATGTTGAAAGTAAGCGTGAGCTTTGGATATGTATTCGAAAAAAGTTTTATGAGCAATACAGGGATGAAAATAAAGTCATGATTAAAACCCATGAAGGATCTACTTTTGAGTTATTATTAGATTTATTTGATCACTTCTTAAAATTTGCTGAAGAAGATTTTGGCGCATTTGCTATGATGTATATTATTCCTTCACCCCCTTCAGATAAGATAGGACCTTTTGAGAAGCAGTATAAACCATTTAACTTTCTTAAGGGAACAACAAGAGTTATACAAAAAGCTATAAATGAGGGTGAGATAGATGAAAATAATGCTTCTTTACTCTCATTCTTTATATTTAGTCTAGTCTTAGGAGCTACCATTGTAAAATATACTATGCGATCTGTTGAGGAAAATAGTGATTATAAAGTTACTGAAGCAGATGAACGTATTCAATATGGTAATCAACCGTTCACTAGCAAGGAATTTCATAGATATGTATTACGCAAAATCCAATTAGGATTAACAGATCCCAATCTTATCGTAGACGAATCCGATTATAAATATTAACTAAATAAAAATCAATCGATTTTCTTAAAAACTCAAGTTTATTACTATAGTTTTAAATAGACGTCTCTCATTAAATTTATTTATCAATCACTTTTTTAATTAATGAAAAAATATAGGTGAAGAAGAAAATTGGTAGAAAAGGAATATGAGACTGTTTTGTATGAAGAAAAGAAGAAAATAGGGTATATTACTCTTAATAGACCAGAAAAGCATAATGCTTTGAGTTCTCAATTATTGGATGATATAGATGCCGTCTTTGATTATGCTGAAGCAGATAATAAAGCAAAAGTAATAGTATTAAAAGGAGCGGGTAAAAGTTTTTGTTCTGGCTATGATCTCAAGCAATCCTATTATATAACACCTCCAGAAGGAGGATGGAAATATAGAAATTCCTATGATATCTTGAACAAGAAAATATTTGCGAAATATCCAAGGATATTGAATTTTCCTAAACCAACTATTGCTCAAGTTCATGGACATTGTACTGACGCGGGTTGTTATTTACAGCTGTTATGTGATATTACAGTAGCTGCTGATGATGCAGTTTTAGGCCATCCTGCCCAATTATGGGGTGGTGCACAGAGCATGCCATTATGGCAATTCTACTTAGGAGTTAAAAAAGCACGATATCTTCTTATGAGTGGAAGAAAAATTTCTGGAAAGGAAGCGGCGGAAATGGGCCTAGTGAGTATAAGCGTGCCTCGAGAAAATCTTGAAGCCGAAGTTAACAAGCTAGCTGCGGAGATTGCCCAAATACCATACCAAGGAGCTTTACACAATAAGATCGCTCTTAACACTGATCTTAAGATGAGAGGTATTGATGCTTTATTTGAATATTATGGTCAAATGAATCGATACGGGAGATTGTTTCGAGGATGGGAGAGATAGTCAAAAAAAATAAAGAGATTTAAAGAAGGGGAGAATCCTCTCTTCATAGATTTCTATCGGTGTATTTTTTTGATACATCCAACCGCCTTGAACCTGAGTTTGAAATAAGCAGGTGTCATATTTGGCTAATTAATTGTTTCCACAAAAAAACATTTTTGATTTTGGAATAGGAAGATGGATCGATGAAAAAACACCTGAATTTGACTTGAAAATAATTGGAAATTTAGATAAACTTCGTTC
>JAHLWJ010000049.1 GCA_019057975.1 Promethearchaeota archaeon
TACTTGTTCAATCTCAAGCTTATAGGATTCAGTATAATTTTAATTCTATATTTTTACTTCCGGTTAATTTATATGGTCCCGGCGATAACTTTGACCCCAAATCTTCTCATGTTATACCTGCTCTTATAAAGAAATTCTATGAAGCAAAACTAAATAAATCTGACGAAGTTATGGTATGGGGGACAGGAAAAGCAACGAGAGAATTTTTCTATGTAGAAGATTGTGCAGAAGCTATAGTACTTGCTACTGAAAGATATACTAAATCCGATCCCGTAAATATAGGGGCAGGATTTGAAATTTCAATAAAAGATTTGGCAGAAAAAATAAGACAAATTATTGGATTTAAAGGAAAAATAATTTGGGATACAACCAAGCCAGATGGTCAGCCAAGAAGGTGTCTTGATACTAGTAAAGCTGAAAAAGAATTTGGATTTAGAGCTAAAACAAATTTTGATAAAGGACTTAGAAAAACAATTAAATGGTATATAGATAACAATAAATATAAACAGAATAAAATACTCTAAAAAATACTTACTATAAGATTAAGGTTTTGATATGAGTAATGTTATAAAAACTTATGAGCCGGATAACTCATTAAAAAAAGGCTATTTGTCCATCTTTAAAGAGATATTTGATGAAATAAAAAAAAATAGATGGCTTACTTATCAATTGTTCAAAAGAGATTTTTTTGCAATGTATAAGCAATCGTTCTTTGGAGTTTTCTGGGCATTAATAATTCCTCTTGTTAGTGTAGGTACATTTATAATATTAAACCAGTCAGGTATATTTACTTTTGGTGATATTGAAGTGCCTTATCCTATTTATGCAGTACTTGGAATGGCATTTTGGCAGTTATTTTCAACTGGATTAATTGCAAGTTCAAATTCATTAGTAAAAGCTGGTTCAATGGTTGTAAAAATAAACTTTTCTAAAAAATCATTAGTTATAGCATCTTCTGGACAATCAATAATATCTTTCCTGATACAATTTGTTTTGGTAGGTATATTATTTGCTTGTTATAAAATTGTGCCAAACATAGCAATTTTATTAACTCCAATAACTCTAATTCCAATAATTTTATTAATGCTTGGGCTTGGTTTTATTCTATCACTCCTGAATGGTGTTTTTAGGGATATTGGAAATGCCCTTTCAATGCTTATTACATTTCTAATGTTTTTAACACCAGTTTTATATTCAAAGCCAACTGGTGGTATACTTGCGTCCATTACAAGGTATAATCTACTATATTATTTAGTTTCAGCTCCAAGGGAGCTTATTTTGATGGGAAAAATTTCTGAATGGAAGGGTTTTATAGTTTCAAGTATTGTATCTATTATTATTTTTATAATATGCTTAATTATATTTCATCTAACTGAAACAAGAGTTGCAGAGAGAATTTAAAATGAATGATGATATTGCAATAAGAGTAGAAAAAGCTTCTAAAAAATATTGTAAGTTATTGAAAAGATCTATGCTTTATGGCGTGAGAGATATTGGAAGAAATGCACTTGGAATGAGTTCACACTCTAATAAATTAAGAAAGGGTGAATTCTGGGCAGTTGATGATGTTTCTTTTGAACTAAAAAAAGGTGAAACACTGGGAATTATTGGTCCTAATGGCTCTGGAAAAACTACACTTTTGAAAATGTTAAATGGTATCTTTTGGCCTGATAAGGGTAAAATAACAATTAACGGTAAAGTTGGAGCGCTTATAGAAATAGGTGCTGGATTCCATCCATTGCTTACTGGTAGAGAAAATGTTTATGTCAATGCTGCCATATTAGGAATGACAAAAAAAGAGGTTGAGAGAAAGTTTGATGATATTGTCGAATTTGCCGAAATTGGTGATTTTATCGATGTTCCTGTAAAGTTTTACTCATCCGGAATGTTTGTTAGGTTAGGATTTGCAGTGGCTGTGCATTGCGAGCCGGACATTTTATTGGTAGATGAGGTACTAGCAGTAGGGGATTTAGCCTTTGCTTTAAAATGCCATAGAAAAATGAGTGAATTTAGGCAAAATGGCGGAACTGTTCTAATGGTTACACATAACATGCAGGCAATTAGAAATATGTGTAAAAAAGTTCTATGGCTAGGAGAGGGAAAAATTAAAGGAATTGGAGAAGTTCACCATGTTTGCGACTTATATGAAGAAGATGTCATAATGAATAATAAAAATAGTTATAATAAAACAGGAAAAAAATTTCATTATGACTCAGAAGCTAAGATTTTGATGGTAGAATTTTTAGATAATAACGATAGGGTATGTACAAGTTATAAAGTTGGGGATAGTTTTAAAATACGTGTACATTTCTCTTGTATGAGAGTTGTTAAAAATCCAATATTTATTGTATCTATTTTTAGTTTAGAGGGGATAGCAATTGCCTCGAATTATTCCAACTTTGATGGTTATAGGTTTGATCAAATCTTTGGAGTTGGATATATTGATTTTTACCTGGATAAATTAGCTATTAAACCATCAAGGTATACATGTTCTATTACTTTTGCAGAAAAAGAAGCATCAAATGTTTTAGCCTGGCATGAAAAATGCTATAAATTTGTTGTAACGGGGGATTCTTCTAACTATGGTTTAATAAATCCTTTCCCGAAATGGTCTTTAAAATACAATGAGGTAAATGTGAAATAATAGAAATTCATTTGCTAATAAAATATTTGATAAAAATAAAATATCTTATGAATAAAAAGTGAAGTTAAGGAAATATTATAATTTAGTTACAAAATATATTAAATTAGTCATAGACTTAAAAGTAAGCAATATTCCGAGACTGATAAATTTTCACAATTCTTATAAAAAATATAAAAAATTAACCAATTACTGTGATGCAAGCATTTTTGATTTGTATCCTTGTATTAATGATAATATACCTTTGACTCCTTTTGATGCTCATTATTTCTATCAGGGCACCTGGGCATTTAAGAAGATAAAAGATAGTGGAGTCAATGAACATGTTGATGTTGGATCTGAAGTTAGATGGGTAGGATTATTGAGTACTATTACAAAGGTTGCCTTTATAGACATTAGACCATTTCAAACTGAGTTAAAAGATTTAATAGTAAAGAAAGGAAATATATTAAAACTGCCATTTGAGGATAACTTAATAGGTTCCTTATCTTGTCTTCATGTTGCAGAGCACGTTGGACTAGGGAGATATGGTGATGAGCTTGATCCAAACGGAACAAAAAAAGCGTGTAAAGAATTATCTCGTGTTCTAGCAATTAATGGAAATTTATACTTTTCTGTTCCTGTTGGGAGACAGAAAACATATTTTAATGCACATAGAGTTCATTCTCCAAGGATAATTATTGAATATTTTAAAGACCTAAAACTAGTTGAGTTATCAGGAGTAACGGATTCAGGAAAATTTATAGAGAATGTTAATATAAATATTTTAGAAAATTCTAGGTATGCCTGCGGATTGTTTTGGTTTAGAAAAGTAAACTAAAAAGTTTAGATAGGTAAATAGGATATGATATGAAGATTGTATTATTGACAGTTGGGAAAGTCAATTATGATTGTGATATTAATTTTTTTGAGCCTTTAAGGGATGTTGGTTTCAATGTGGTAAGATATAATTATATTGAGAAGTTGAACACTGTAGGAAAAAGAAAAATGAATAGAGAGATATTACGATTGGTAATACATGAAAATCCAGACTATATATTCTATATTACTTATCGAAATGAGATTTATGAAAGAACATTAAAAAAATTAGCTCAAAATGGATATAAAGTTGTAGGGTGGTTTTCTGATGACCATTGGCGTTTTGACAACTACTCAAAATTTATTGCAAAAAATATTTTCTGTTCAATTACTACCAGCTATGAAGCGTTTATCAAGTATAAATTAAATATTCTAAATGTAATAAAATCTCAATGGGCTTCAAATCCTAAGTATTATCATCCAGTGGATTCATCTGAAAAATATGATGTAACTTTTGTGGGACAAAAGTATAGTCCAAGGGAGGAAATTATAGAGTATCTTCGAAAGAATAATATTTCTATAAAAACATTTGGAAGAGGGTGGGGTAATTATATACCTTTTAAAGAAATTATAACCATATTTAGCAATAGTAAAATTAATCTGAATATTAGTGCAAGCTCAAGGAATGCAGAGATGAAGCAAATAAAAGGTCGTGTTTTTGAAGTTACCATGTGTGGAGGATTTTTGTTAACTGATTATGTTAAGGGATTGGAGAACTATTTTAAAATTGGCAAAGAAATTGTATGTTATAAAGATAGAGAGGACTTAATTAATAAAATAAAATATTATTTAAAAAATGAAAATGAACGAAAAAGAATTGCAATAAACGGATACCATGCAGCGATTAAGCGAAATACATGGAATAATCGGTTATCTGATATTTTTAAGGAGTTAAATTCTATGAATGTAAAGAAAGCCAAAAATAATGGAATAATAAATAAACTAAGGAGAAAGATGCAAAAATGGTAGAGAGGGCTAATCCAGAGGATCCAGGGTTCAAGGACAAATGGTTTGGTTTAATTAGGAATAAGTATAAGTTGAAGTTATATGAAAGATATAGATTTTGTAATAAATATATCAAAGGAAAAAAAATTTTAGACATCCCATGTGGGGTTGGATGGGGTACAAGCTTGTTAAAGGGAGCTACTTTTATATTTGGTATTGATATTTCAGAAGAAGCAATAAACTATGCAAAAAAACATTATGAAACTATGCGTAGAAAGTTCTATGTTGGTAATATGCAAGATATCTTTTTAAAAGATAATTCAATTGATGTTGTAATTTGTCTTGAGGGTCTTGAGCATGTACCAAAAGATGTAGGTTCAAGATTTTTAAAAGAAAGTAAAAGAATTCTTAAACGAGACTGCATATTAATTATAACATGCCCTGTTCTTAATAAGAAGGGAGAGACGTCAAAAAATCCATATCATCTGTCTGAATATCCTGAGTATGAGCTTATTGATATATTTAATAAGAACTTTAGAATATTAAGCTTGGAAAGAATAGAAGGACCAGATGGCCCAGAAATTAGAGCAGTAGTAAGTAACTTTAAAGGGGAACGTTATATAAAATAAAGTAATTAAAGTTATGAATATACTCTTTGCAACATCAGCAGCACCAAAAAAAAGCCCTTTCTTTACATGTGAGAAGAGACCACCCTTAGGCTTAGGTTCACTTTTGTCTCTGGTAAGGAATGAAGGTAATAACGTATTCTTTATTGATAATTATTTAGAGCCATCAAATTTCATTAAAGAAGGATACTTACAAAAAAATAGTATTGATTTTGTTGGGATTTATGCAAATACTATTTGTTATCGAGATACTTTAAGAATGTTTAATGGAATTGAAAACCTGCGAAAAAATGGCTTATGGAATGGTAAGATAATTGTTGGAGGGCCTCACACCTCGGTTGCTCTTGATACAATCCCAGAATTTGTAGATTATATTGTCCAAGGCGAAGGAGAGAAGGCAATTTTAAAGATTATCAATGGAGGAGCAAAAGAAAGAATTATAAGAGAAGAAAGAATAAAAGATTTAGATTCGCTTTCATTTCAGCCTTGGAGCATGTTTACTAAATTACCCTATGACTATTCTTGTCCATGGATGGATATGAAGCCAGTTTTCACGATGAATACAAGTAGAGGGTGTCCATTTGGCTGTTCTTTTTGCTCTGTTAGCTCTATATGGGGTAAGCAGTATACGTATTTTAGTGCAGATAGAATTGTCTCTGAAATAGAGTATCTAATCAAAAATTATAATGTTAAAGGCATTTACTTTAGAGAGGATAATTTCACTTTAAATATAAACAGGACAAAGGAATTTTGTGAAAAGCTAATTAAAAAGAATATTAATATAAAATGGGCTTGTGAGACAAGAGTAGATAATATGTCTAAAGAATTAATTAGACTAATGAGCGCTGCTGGCTGTAGGGCAGTTTATTTAGGAGTTGAAAGTGGTAGTCAAAGGGTATTAGATATATTAAATAAGAAAATTACTATAGAACAAACAGAAAAGGCGGTTAAATGGTGTAAAAAATATGACATTAGAAGCTATTGCAGTCTTATTACTGGGGTTCCAGGAGAAACTTTTAAGGATTATTTACTTACTGAGAAATTAATGAGTAAATTAAAGCCATATTCTTATGGTTTTAATATATTTGTTGGGATTCCCAATAGTCCATTATATCAATATGTATTAGATAATAATTTATATGAATATAAAGATGACATTGGTCTTTTATATCTTCCTGGTTTTGATAAAAGAAGTAAGTTTTTTTACAAAAAATCTTCTAAGCTACTTGTTGATTATAATTTCAAATCTGAGCCCCAATTTGAGAGAGAATTAATAAAATACCAGAGTAGTATGGGATATAAAATAAGAATATTTTATAGAAAAATAAAAGTTTTAATATACAAGATTATTAAGAAGATTTTTGGAGGATTATGTTAAATCCAAAGATTACTGTGTTAATGTCCATATATAATGGTGAAAAAAATCTTTATAGATCAATTGATAGTATCCTTAATCAAACTTTTACAGATTTTGAATTCTTAATTATTGATGATGGATCGACTGATAGAACTTTAGAAATTCTACAAAATTATAATGATCCTAGAATAAAAGTAATTGCTAATGAAAAAAATATTGGTTTAACTAAGTCTCTAAATAAAGGAATAAAGATAGCTAAGGGCAAATATATAGCTCGGCAAGATTCAGGTGATATTTCTTGCTCTGAGCGTTTGGCAAAACAGTATTATTTTTTAGAGAATAATAAGGAATACGGGCTTGTGGGAAGCTGGACAGAAGTTATAGATGGGAATAATAACCATATACAATATTGGAAGCAGGAAAGTGAACCAGAATTGATATTTTATATTTTGAGTTTCAGAAACTGTTTGACTCATACATCAGTTATGTTTGATAGAGAGTTTGTCGGTGAGATTGGGGGATATAATGAGAAATATGAGAGATCGCAAGACTATGAATTGTGGTATAGAATTTCAAGAAAGAAGAAAATTTATGTGATTCAAGAGTATCTGGTGAAGTGGAGAATGGTTGGAGAGGGGGTTTCAATTAAATGTAAAAGTGAACAAGATTATTATGCAAAAAAAGTGCCACTTAAAAATTTAAGGATAAGCGAAAGTCTTTTAGAATACTTATTGGATATTAATAAGGGAAGATCTTTTTTGGAAAGAACTAAATTGCTGAAAGAGTTATATAAATTTCATATTAATATACAAAATGAAGGTGAAAATATTAATTTGGATAGAAAAAAATTAAAATCAATTTGCAATAAAAAGATTTTAAATTTTATTAAGAGTAATTTTATTAATAAAAGGATAACAATCTTTATGAAGAGAGTGCTAAAGTAGAAAAATGCTAAAGGGAATTTCAATAGTTGTATGTACTTTTAATAGATGCGACTTACTATATAGAACATTATTATCTCTTGGGAATCAAACACTTGATAAAGACTGCTATGAAGTTATTGTGGTTGATAATGCATCAACAGATGATATGAAATCTGTTATTTCTAGTTTTTTAAATGAGAAAAATTTTCGATATATATATGAGGAGAAACAAGGACTATCACATTCCAGAAATACTGGTTTTTTAAACTCAAAAGCTGAATATGTAGGTTATTTAGATGATGATGCTAAAGCTAGCAAAAATTGGCTTTCAGAGGCTTTAGAAGTAATAATTAATAAAAAGCCTGATATTTTTGGTGGACCTATTTATCCTTACTACTTGAATAAAAAACCAGAATGGTTCAAAGATGAATATGAAATTAGAATGACTTCAAAAAGTTCAAGATTTTTAAGAAGGGGAGAATATATATCTGGCTCAAATATTTTTTTTAAAAAGGAGTTATTATTAAAATTAGGTGGGTTCAATACAAAAATGGGGATGAAAGGGAAAAACCTATCTTACCATGAAGAAACGGATTTAATGATAAAAGCGTGGGGAAATAACCCATCCTTAAAAGTGTATTATTCTTTGCCATTAAAAGTAGAACATTTAGTTGGTGAGGAAAAAATGCATATATCTTTTTATTTTAAATCATGTTTTTTTTCTGGAAAGGAATATACTAAAATAAATAGAAAATATAATAAAAAAGTGAGTTGGATAAAAGTAAAATCGTTGATATTGGTGTTGATAAGTTTAATAAGAATTGTTAAGTGTTTCATAAAAGGAATATTTAGAGATAAAAGGAAATACACGTATTATAAAAATTATTTAAGAGAAAATATTGGAGTTCACATATTTTGCTTGGGTAAGTCAATTGGTAGTATTTTAAGATAATATGTAAAAGTTATTAATGATAAATAATTAAATGATTAGATAAAAATATGAAAGTATGGAATCCTACAGTAAGCGTATTAATACCAACTTATAATAGAGCGTACTCATTAGAACGAGCAATCAGAAGTGTATTTAACCAGACTTATCAAAATTTTGAAATTATTATAGTTGATGATGGGTCGACAGATAATACTGAAGAATTAGTTAGATCGTATAATGATGAGCGAATTAAATATTTAAAAAATAAAATCAATAAAGGTGCTTCAGCAGCAAGGAATATTGGTATATCTAATGCTTCTGGAGATTTACTATCTTTCCTTGACAGTGATGATGAGTGGCTACCAAGTAAATTAGATTCTGAAATAAAAATTTTTAACAAAAATTCAAATTGTATTGCAGTTTCAACCGGATATATCTTTATAGATGAAAGGACACAGAATGCCATCAAAAAAACTGTTTTTGAAGAGAGAATTGTTACCCAGGATGTTGCTTTAAGAGGAGATTGTTTAACTACAAACGACTTTACTGCCAAAAAAGAAGCAATTATTTCAATTGGGGGATTTGATGAAAATTTGCCAGCAAGGCAAGACTGGGATATATGGATACGCATGTCTTCAATTGGTCTATGTATCCAGGTTCCGTTGTATACTGTTAAAAAACATCTTTTTCATGGTGATCAGATATCAACTAGCTATGAAAAAAAAATTAATGGTACACTTTTATTATTTGAAAAGCATAGAGATCTATTCTCTTCTGAGGCAGAGGCATGTTACCGTATTTTAAAAATGATAGGACTTTTTTATTTATTTAACAATGATAATAGTAATGCTAAATTTTATTTTAAAGAATCTCTTAAGCTTACCAAGGTACGAAAAAAAAGAGTCAAACTTATAATTGCTTTATTGTTACTTAAAAATTTTGATAATTTTGGTGCCCAATTTATAAAGAGTTACTATAAATTCAAAGATCCTTATAATTATTTTTTGTGGGGAAATTAGACTTTGATTGGATATTAACTTTTAATTTGATTAAGCTAAGGGTCATTAGATATATTTTAAAAATCTTAGTAATTATTATTTTAAGCAGAACCAAGAGATTTTTGTATGTATTTTCATAAGATAATATAGAGTGCTAGCTTTTTTAAAAGGAATAGTAAAGATTAAATAATACATTTTGAAGTATAACAGAAAAAAGGATATGTTAAAGTTTAGCGTTATAACTCCGTCCTTTAATCAAGGAAGATTTATAGAGGATAACATAAAATCTGTTTTAGCACAGGATTACCCTAATTTCGAGCATATCATTATTGATGGTGGTTCAACTGATAATACTGTAGAAATTCTAGAAAGATATCCACATCTAAAATGGGTTTCTGAAGTAGATAAAGGACAGGCTCATGCGTTAAACAAAGGTTTGGAGAAGGCAACCGGTAACGTAATCTATTGGCTTAATTCAGATGATTTATTATGCAATAACACTTTTCAAATTGTAAATGGTTTTTTTTCAGGGAATCCAGATAAAAGTGTTATTGTTGGTAATCTTTTGAATGTTAATGAGAATAAAGAACTTTTATGGAAATCAAATGCATATAGAGTGACTTTTGATGGATTACTTAATAAAACACAATGTGTTCAGCAGCAATCAACTTTTTTTAGGAAACAAGTTTTTGATGAAGTTGGTAGTTTTGACGAAACTTACCATTATTGTATGGATCATGAATTCTGGCTTAGAGTGGCAAAAAAGTTTGAATTTTGTACTATTAATGCTGATTTTGCTATATTCAGAAGGTATTTAGGAACAAAAACAATAGATAACGAGTTTGGATTTATTAAAGAGACTTTACGATTTAAACGAAAACATGGAGCAAAAATTTTATCTTGTGGGAATTTTAGGCTTTTATATTCGATTATTGCATACCCTTTTAAAAAAATTTATTTATTAAGGAAGTTAGTCAGAAGATTAAAAGGTAAAGATCCTGATTTTATTCATGGAGGACCTTAAGTTATATGAACATAGCAGTTTTTACTAGGAATCTTGTTGGATATGGTGGTATTCCTTATAGTTTAAAATATTTGTCAATTGGTTGGAAAAAACAAAATCTACAATATAAAAATAATTTAAATTATATAATACTAGAAGATATTGATGAAGAGCTATTAAAAGATATAAAAAATAACTTAGCTACTGTTATATTTCTTAATACTAATAATAGATTTAAACAATTTTTTAAAATATTTAAAATCCTAAGAAAAAATAATTATGATTGTATCTTATGTACTTGTTTTAGAACTTATATGTTTACAAAGATGCTAGCCCCTTTTAAAAAAATTATATTATGGTTTCGTGGAACTAATTATTTAGGCAACCTTTTTAAGAAATTATTTTTTATTATTACTAATAACACAGTTTCTTTAGTTAATTCATATTATACTGCCAGGAATAATAATTTGAAAAAATATAAAGTTATTTATAATGGTGTTAGCGATGATTTCTTAAATGTTGATAATTCAGACTTTTATAACAAGTTTAATATTCCAAAAGATTCTGTAGTGATTGGTTTTATTGGTGGATGGGTTGTTTGGAAAAATCATATTACATTAATTAAGGCATTTAACTTATTATCCGAGAAATATAAGAATATTTATTTGATTTGTATTGGAGAACATTCTGAACTGACAACGAAAGTGTTAAGAGAAGTAGAACATAAGGAAAGAGTACGTTTTCAAGATAAAATATCTTATGCTTCTAGATATTTAAAGTACTTTGATTTATATATTCAACCTTCGTATTCAGAAGGGTTTGGAAATGCTGTTGTAGAATCAATGTATGCAGGTTGCCCGATTGTGGCTGCAAAAGCAGGTGCTTTACCAGAATTAATAGAAAGCGATGTTGATGGTATATTGTATACACCTCCAACTTCCCCCCTTGAGTGTTTTTATGCTATTGAAAAGTTATTAAATAATAAATCTCTAGCTAATAAGTTATCTGATAATGCAAGAGTAAAAGCTTATAAAAATTTCTCTCCAGAAATTTTTGCAAAACGGTTTATAGGAAGTTTTACATAGTGAAATTAAGAATAGTTTTAATAACTAATATACCCGCACCATATAGAATACCTGTTTATAATAAAATTGCTGAGAAAGTAGGAGGTGATTTTACTGTTTTTTACTGTGCTAGAAAAGAACCTAATCGTGGTTGGGATATAAATTTAACCAATTTAATCCATAATTATATATTCTTAAAGGGAAAAATGTTTAATTATAAGAGACGGTTCATCCATATTAATCTTGATGTGTGGAAAAAATTAAAAAAGCATAATCCAGATATTGTAGTCTCCACTTCTTTTAATCCAACCATGCTCTTGGCATGGTTTTATACAATTATTTATAGAAAGAAACATATAATAATGTCAGATGGATGGTTTAAATCAGAAAATAGTTTATCCAAATTGCATTTTTTTATTAGAAGAATAGTATACAAATTTTCAGATGCTTTTATAGGAGCAAGCAAGCATACTCTTTCTATGTTTGAGCAATATAGTATACCAAAGGAAAAAGTATTTCAAAGCTGTTTATGTATTGATAATGAAAAATTTAAGAAATTTACAGATGGAAAGAAGAAATATGATGTTATGTTTTCAGGGCAGTTTGTAGAAAGAAAAATGCCTTTTTTCTTTCTTGAAGTTATAAAAAAACTTAAAAAATATAAAAAGGACTTAAAAATTTTACTAATTGGTTCTGGTCCGTTAAAGGGTAGAATTCTGGAAGAGTTAAGCAAAAATAAGATAAATTATAAATATCCTGGCTTTGTTGAGCAAGAAGATCTTCCGAAATATTATGCAGGTAGTAAATTATTATTATTTCCAACTAAATCTGATCCATGGGGAATAGTTGCTAATGAAGCCTGTGCTGCAGGAACTCCGGTTATTACGTGTAATAACGCTGGCGTGGCTAATGACTTAATATACAATGGGATAAATGGTTTTGTACTCCCTTTGGATGTTGACTTATGGGTAGATAGAATACTGAAGCTTTTAAGTGATAAAAAATTGTATAATAAAATGTCAACGTTAGCAGTTAGAAAAGTTCAGGAATATAATTTTAACGCAGCAGCAGAAGGATTTATCAAAGCATGTGAGAAAGTAATAGATTAAGGAAAAATTGTAGAGAGAACCTCATTTTATTATTTGATGAAAGTAGAAATTTAAAGGTATTAAGTGGGATATATAAATTTGAAATTAAAAAATTAATTTAGAATAAATAAATATATAAATAATTGTATGTATATATTTATAGAAATAAATTTAATAATTGTTAATAAATAAAAGTGAAATTATGATTACGATAGATAAATTAATGGGAAAGTTTAAAGATAAATTTGATTTTATTAAGGAAAATGTTAAAAATCAGGATGTTTTAGATATAGGGTGCGTTCAAAGTCTTTCTGATTTCTCACAAGAAAAAATGAAAGAAACTCAACACTTTAAGCTAAAACAATATACAAAAAAGTTAATAGGTGTTGATCTTGATGAAAGAGGAGTGGAAATGTTAAATTCGCTTGGGTGCAATTGTTATGTTTCTTTTGCTGAAAACATAAAACATTTAAATCTAGGAAAGTTTGATATAATATTATTGGGAGATATAATAGAACATATACCTGATCCTTGCAATTTTTTGATAAATTTACGGCCTATCTTAAAAGAAGACGGTAAAATACTTTGTACTACTCCAAATGCTTTGAGCTATGAATACCAAATTAGATTGTTACTAAAAAAACCTATTACTCGACATCAGCATGTTGCATGGTATTGTCGAGTTACACTGAGAAAATTATTTCTTTATTCAGGTTACAAGGAGGTACATTGTTATTATGGAGTTTATTGGAAAACAACTAGAAACAAATTAAGACCTTTTGTAGAAAAAATTATATTTAAAATAAATCAGGAATATGCTTCACAATTATTATGTATATTTCAAATTGATAATACTTTTTCAATCGATAAAAAAATTAGATTACAGAAGAAAAGACTATTATTATAATAAAATCCAAGTAGTTTAATGTTATAATTAATAAAAAATTTGTTTGTCTTGTAAGTTTTGTTGAGCCTATTAAGTATATTTATCCCTACAATTGTTATGTAGATTATACTATTAAAGTGAAAATAAAAAAATTAGAGTTTATATTGCAGGATTTTTAACAACTATTATCTTCATATTAGGAATTTCTTTATTTGAAGTTGTTTTAGAGGAATCAGTTAGAGGGATATTCTTATAGATAAATATGGGTGTGATTATGTTTTTAATAAATATTTACAGTAAACAAAGAATCCCGAATGAATAAGAAGAAAATATTATTAATAGGTTCCATTTCTCCTCCGTGTTATGGAGTAACTTTTTATAATTTTGAATTAATAAAATCAAAAATATCAAATTATTTTAATATTTATCATATTGATACTTAAGACAAAAGAGGATTAGATAATATTGGGAATTTAGATTTACGAAATATAACTCTAAGCTTTAAAAATTTCATCGAACTTTTTAAAGTTATTATTAAAGTAAAGCCTGATTTGGTGTATCTTCCAATAGCACAAAATATTGCTTACTTAAGAGATGGAATATTTATTATTATTACTAAATTTTTTAGTAAATCTAAAGTAGTAGTGCATCTACATGGCAGTTATTTTAAAAAATATTATGATAAAAGTAATTTAATTATTAAGAAATTTATAGATTTTACTTTAAGAAAGGTAGATGGAGCTATAGTACTTAGTGATTCATTAAGAAATGTTCTAACAAATTGGATAAAAGAGATTGAAGTTGTTCCTAATGGAATTAACTTTTTTCCTAATATTAAAGTAAGAAAAAGTAAAAAAGAAATAGTATTGAGTTATTTAGGTAATTTAACTAGAGATAAAGGAATTATAGAGTTAGTAAAAACAAGTAAAATGGTCTTAGAAAAGTATGATAATATAAAGTTAAAAATAGCCGAGCCTTGGCGTGAAAAAGAAAAAAAACTAGGGAATTTTTATTAAAATATATTAGTAAAAACTGTATTAGTAATAAAATAGAATTTACTGGATTTTTATCAAGTAATAAGAAAGATAATGCAAATGAAAAGCAATTTAAATAGATGTACATTTAATAATAGTTTGATTTATTTCAATATTATTTTATTGACTATTATTTCTGCTTATTTAAATTTCAATTTGAGTATAAGTTTTTTTTCATATAATTTGCGCTCGAGCTATTTGTTTATATTAGCGGTTATTATTCTATTGATTTTATCTTTATTTAGGGAAAATGTTATTATACATGTTCCATATTGGCGCCTCTTTTCTTTTTTTATTTTCATATATTTTATTTCTACATTTTTGAATTTCAGTTCAAAGTATTTTTATAGAGGTATCGCTGATTGTGTTTTATTAACATTTAATTTTTTTCACTATTTTTTGATTGTTAATTTATTGGCCACGAACAAGAAAAAACTTAATATTTTATTCAAAGTTTTTATAATAGCAGGCGGTATTTTATCTTTGATTGGAATTCTTTTGATATTAATTTCCCTTACAGGGTTAAACTTGCCTGTTTTTGATTACTATGTTAAAAGAGACTTTTTACATAACAAAGATTTAAGTACATTCCCACGACTTATTTTTTTTCATACTGTTGCGGGTGGAGCGCTATCCACAACATCATTGATAGGATTCTGTTACTATTCCATAAGTAGAGAAAGAAATGTATTATATATTTTTATTTCATCGATTTTATCTTTTGTGGGAATGCTATTATGTTATGCGAGGGGTGCAATATTAGGATTTTTGATAGGGTTTGTATTTTTTATTTTATTAATGTTCATTAGAAAAAAAAATGATAGAATTTTTCTAAATAGAATTCTTATTTTATTTTTTGTATTTTTATTAATTTTTTCAGCAATTTCTATTATGCCTGTTAGTAAAGAGATTGTTTTTGGCAAAATTAAATTACTTTTAGATGTAAGTGAAGGAACAGGGGCCCATAGAATAAGTTGGTGGAAAGAAATGGTTATCGATTTCTTTAATAGACCATTTTTAGGGTATGGTGCTAGTAATTATAGAAAGTTTAGGGAGTCTGCAAGTAGTTCAATAACGGGCGTTTCAGAAAATTTTTATATTGAAGTATTACATTCATCAGGGTTAATAGGCTTTGGGACATTATTTCTCATTAATATAATTGTTATTGTTAGAGCATTAAAAAAAATTTTTAACCGAACCAAAGAGAATGTTTATTTAATTAGTTTTTTATGTGGTTATATATGTATTAGTGTAGTTGCTTTTACCAATCCTATTGCGTGGGCTTCTTTTTTCTGGGTTACATTAGCATTTTTTGTTGCCTCTCTAAAGTATGAAGAATTAGATTATTAAAAAGTAAGATTGATTTAAGGATTTATGAAGATATTGCTTTGTCATAACTATTATAAAGAAAGAGGTGGAGAAGATACGGTATTTGATTATGAAAAAGAACTCCTTAAACAAAAGGGGTATGAAGTTATTGAATATTGTAAAAGAAGCAAGAATATAAATAATATTTTTAAAGAATTGATTGTCCTTGTTAAATTATTTTTTTCTATAAATACATATAGAGAAATAAATAGAATTATAAAAGAAAAGAAACCAGATATTGCACATCTTCATAATATATTTCCAATTATTTCCCCCTCCATATATTATGTATTAAAAAAAAATAATATTCCTATAGTGCAAACTATTCATAATTATAGATTTTATTGTTCAAATGGATTAAGTATAAAAAGTGGTAGAATATGCAGTAAATGTGAAAAGCTTTCTTTTAAGAGTATTTTTAATATATGCAATAAAGATAAAAAACTATATGATTTATTATTATCTTTAATAATTTATTTTATGAGAAAGTTCAAAGTATATGATAAAGTTAATTATTTTATAGCTCCATCAAAATTTATCCAAAATATGTTGGTAAGATTTGGCATTAATGAGAATAAGATCATTTTTAAAGTCAATTTAATAAATACTAATATAGATCTAATAAGTTTAAAGGAATGCAAGAATGTCAAAAACTTAAAGTATTTTTCTTATGTTGGGCGATTAGCAGAAGAGAAAGGAATTATTGAATTGGTAAAAGTTTTTAAGGAAATTAGAAATATTGGCCTAAGGATTTTAGGAACTGGCCCGCTAGAGAGCGAAATAGAAAGTTTTATTATAAAGAATAAATTAAAAAATATAGAATTATTAGGATTTATTACTGGGCATAAAAAAGAAGAAATTATACAAGGTGGAATTGCTACTATAGTTCCGTCTATTTGTTATGAGAATTGTCCTATTATTATAATTGAATGTTTAAATCTGGGGGTGCCTTTAATAGTAAATAATGTTGGTGCCCTTCCTGAGTATATTAGAAATGGATACAATGGTTATATTTATGATTTTAATGATTTTATTGATTTGAAAAAGAAAGTATTGAAGTTATATAATATGGGCGATAATCAACTAGAAAAATTAAGAAGAAATTGTAAAAAGAGTTTTTTCTCATTGTTTGATGAAAGTAGGAACTTCAAGATAATTGATGGATTATATAAATCTATAATAAAGAGCAAGGCAATGGTTTAATAGAATATTAATAGTACTTAAAAAATATTTTTTTAAAGCTTTTAATACTTAGGCAGTGATGGTTAATAATAAAATAAATATTCTAAATGTAGATATAAATAGAGGTGGCTTAGAGATGGTATTAGATGAAGCCACTCGACTATTGGATAATAATGAAAAGTTTTATGTTTGTGCTCCTAATGCGTATTTAATTGTTAAAGCTAATGAAGATAAAGAATTATTAGACATATTGAATAATGCCAAAATTGCTCTTCCAGATGGTATGTCACCTGTATGGTACTCTAAAACATTTAAAAAATATTTTCTTGAAAGAATATCAGGGTATGATTTTTTTTACAATTTTTCCAAAATTGCCAATAAGAGAGGTTATTCATATTTTTTAATGGGTGGGAAGAATATAATAGTCTTAGAAAATATAAAAAAAAGATTGCAAGTGGAATTTAAGAATATAAAGGTGAAAGGTTATTTCTGCCCCCCATTTATGGATGTTTTTACAGATGAAATTGATGATAATATTGTTAGAAAAATTAATAAATGCAATCCAGATATTCTATGGGTTGGAATATCTGCGCCAAAGCAGGAGAAATGGATATATAAAAATATTAATAAATTAAATATAAAAATGGCTTGTCCGATAGGAGCAAGCTTTAATTTCTATGCGGGAGTTATCGATAGAGCCCCAACGTGGATGCAGAAAACCTGTTTGGAATGGTTGTATAGAACATATAAAGAACCAAAAAGACTATTTAAAAAATACTTGATTTATAACACTAAGTTTTTGAATTTAGTGTTAAAAGATGTGCTAAGAAGAATTTTTAGTAGTAATAACCCAAAACAAGGTTGATAATAAATAGTTTTTTTAAATATTTTTGGTATCAATCAACATCGAATACGACGATTTTACATTTCAGCTCATTTATGCAATAATTCAAGCCATATTAATGAAATGAATAAAATAAAAATGTAGCAATAAATAATAAATATAGTAAATTTATAATAAGATGAGTCGCAAAAATAAAATCAGTATAAGTAAAATTATGCTTTCTGTAGTACTTATAATAATAAGCATAGTTTTAATTTCTTGGATTTTTTTAAATATCCCCAAAATTTCAAATACCATAAGTTCTTATTTAGGAAACTCTTTTTCTAACAGAGATAATAAGGAAACATCTTCTATTCATCCGGATGAAGCCAATTTTAGTGAAGAAAATACTACTCCTATGGAAAGTACGGAAAATAAAAAAAGTAGCGATAATTTAGTGGAAGAGGCTTTGGTGGAAGAGCCAGTTGTTGACGCAGAAGAAAAAGCAGAAACTAATAGTGATTCGGAATATAAAATGGTAAATATTTATTTTAGCGATGAAAACGGGGAATATCTTGTTGGAGAATTAAGATCCATGCCAGAGAGCAATTATTTAGAGCAAGCGATAATTGAACTTTTAGAGGGTCCTGATGCAGATAATCTTGTATCTCTTATTCCTTCTAGTACAAAACTTTTAGGTGTGAGTATTGATAATAAGATTGCTAAAATAAATTTTTCTAAGGAATTTGTCGATGATAAAATAGAAAGCGGCATTGTTGACAAATTAGTTATTTTTTCTATTGCAAATACTGCAACTGAGTTTGAAGAGATAAATTCGGTAGAAGTTTATATTGAAGGCGAAAAACTAGATATATACGGCACTTTAGATATAAGTGGCCCAATATTTAGAGATCCATTAATAATAAAGACAAATGAACAATAAAAAAGTAAATATTTATATTTCTATATTTATTATATTTGTTTTTTGGCTATTTCTATTTGGAAACGTAGGTCAATTATTTGCTATAGATAGAAGTCAGTACTTAATTGTTATAGACCCTGGTCATGGAGGGGCAGATCCAGGTGCAATTGGACCAACAGGTTATTATGAAAAAGATGCTAATTTATCAATATCATTAAAGTTAAAAAATAAATTAACTTCCGCAGGCTATAGAGTTGTTTTAACCAGAAATAGTGATGAAACTAAAAGTCTTGAAGATCGGGTAAACTTTATTAACAGTAGTGGTGCAGACTTAGTTATTTCTATCCATAATAATGCCTGGGTTTTGCCAACTGCAAATGGAACTGAAACATATTGGAGTACTTCAAATAATGGTAATAGCAGTCTTGCTGCAAATTATATTCATTCTTCTTTAGTTAGTAGCATTAATAGGAGAGATAGAGGAGTAAAAACAGCAGATTTTTATATTTTAAAAAATAGTAAAATTCCAGCTATATTAACTGAGTGTGTGTTTATCTCAAATCCTGATGAGGAAAATTTATTAAAATCTGGAAGTTTTCAAGATAGTATAGTCAATGGCGTATTTACTGGTGTAGAAAAATATTGTCAATCTATTACTACAACAACCGCCCTGCTTGTATATATGGATTCCCCGGCATATAATGCAACCATCTCAGGAACAACCAGCATAATAGGTTGGGCTCTTGATAAAAACTCCACATCAGGTACAGGAGTAAGTGAAGTCAGGATATACCTTGATGGCCCAATGGACAGTGGAAAGATTCTTAGCACAATTACCGAATTTTATGATCGCCAGGGTACGGCAAATTACTTTAAGAACAATAATGTAGTAAACTGTGGCTACAGCTTTGACTGGGATACAACATCTATATCAAAAGGCTCCCACGTACTATATGTATATGCTTATAATCCTACAGTTGGATGGAAGTATATGACAAGGAAGGTAAATGTAGAGAACACTACAACAACCGCCCTGCTTGTATATATGGATTCCCCGGCATATAATGCAACCA
>JAHLWJ010000317.1 GCA_019057975.1 Promethearchaeota archaeon
AGTATAGAATACGTGAAATCATAAAAATTTTATGAATTTAAGCTATAAACTGTTATTTTTTAAGGATTTCTCACCATTTTACCATTAGGGTAGATTTAAAATAGCCAACTCTATTAATATTTTAATCATTAAATTTGAAAAGGGTTAAGGTTTTAGAGTTGAAAGAATATTTTGTAATGAATTTATCGACAACAATCGCTATATTCGTTGCTACATTAATTTTTGCATGGGTATGTCTTAAAAGGAGGGATCTATTCTCATGGCTTTTCGCATATATTTCAACAACGTTATCTGAAGGTTTTAGATTATTCTCTCAAGAACAATATGATACTTTTGAAACAATAAGTATTAGTTTTTCAGCTTTAAGTGTCACACTATTTATTATTGCCGTGTCTCATGAATATTATAGAACCTTTTCAAAAACCGCTAAGAAAGCAGTAGTTCCAATGATTTTGTTATTTTTTCAGCAACAAATAACTCCAATAGGATTACAAATAACTATTGCATTTCTATTACTTATTGCGATGTTCTTGAGTATTAGAATATATTTAAAAAAGAAGACACCAATTCATGCATTTATGTGTTTTATTTTAAGTACTGGATTATTACAAATAACCGCAAGTATTATTAGAGATCAAGGATATCCAAGAGCAGATGAATTATTAGAATTCTCAAGAGTAGTTATGGCTACTGTAATGCTTATTACTGGTGTTGTTGCTGTTATTGAAGACAGAATTGTAAGATCAGAAAGTAAATATAGGTTAGCATACAATAGAGCAGAATTCTACAAAGATCTCTTTGTTCATGATATTAATAATATCCTCCAAAATTTAGAATTTTCTTTAGAAATCATGTCTCAGGAATGTGTTAAGCATAATATTAAAGAGGAAATTAAAGAGTTGTTAAGCCTTGCAAAAACGCAAGTGAACAGAGGGGCAGAACTTGGGATTAATGTAAGAAAGCTCTCAGATCTAGAACTAGGGAAAATTAAAAACACCCCTATACACCTGAATAAAGTCTTAGAAAATGCTATAAAATATGTTAAAACCAGATTTCCTGATAAAAAAATTAATATTATTTTCGATTCCAAGGAAGAAACATATATAGTAAAAGCGAGTGAAATTTTATGTGACGTTTTCCGAATAATCTTAAATAATTCGATTCGGTATAACGATAATCCTGAAGTACAAGTTATAATAAAAAATGCTCTGGAAAAGGAAGAAGGAGTTAATTATGTAAGAATGGATTTCATGGATAATGGCACTGGAATGCCAGATAAAATGAAAGAAAATATTTTTTATAATATTTATGAAAAGCCTAAAAGCTTTAAGAGAATTGGGTTGGGATTATTACTTGCAAGAGAAGTAGTTCAAAGTTTCAATGGTAAAGTTTGGGCTGAAGATAGAGTTAAAGGAGATTATAAGAAAGGGTCTAACATTGTTATCTTAATACCCGAAGCTCACTAGACCTTAAAGATAAAATGGTAAAACCATTTCGGTAAGAATGGTCATTGTTTTTTTTCCTGAGGATGTTTTTGTAGTGAAGGATTTAGCTATATTAACAACTTCAAAGTTATCTGGGATTTTACTTTTAATAAAATATTTTAGAAATTTAAGGAAATTATTAAATTCTCTAAGAGTTTCTACCCATAAATATCCATTTCTTTCAAAATGCTTTGGATTTTTTTTTTTGAAATTATCTACATGAAAGGATTCTTTAATTGGAGGACCTTTACGAATATAAGTTTGAGAAATGTCTGAATTCTCGCAATAAATTGCTATGTTGTATTCATCAATTTCATCTTCAAAAAATAGTTCAAAAATAATATTACCAAATCGCTCTGCATGAGTGAACTCTTTTTCTCCATTAACCACAATGCTTTCCCCTAATGAATATAATTTATCTCTATTTATTGTATAATGTATTTCCTTTTCGCAATTTTTTAACTCTACAATATATGTATTTGAGAGAAGGGGATCGTTTAAATTTTGTAAATCTGCTTCTACAATGGGATTTATCTTAAAAAAATCTTTATTCGGGTTTTTTAAAAATTCACTGATTCTATAATTACAATATTTATATGCTTTTTCTGATATAGCTGATCCAACATTTCTGTTTTTATCAATAGGATCTACGATAATTAGATAATCATTTTGAAAGTGTAAAATCTTTTGTATATCTTTCACACTTCTCTTATAATAATCTAATGGGTTCGAAGGTAAATTATCAAAATTTTTAAAAAGATTAATTATATTGCCAAAATAATAAATAAGTAGTTCTGAGCTATAACCTATAAAACCCACCTTACCTACAGAGCTTTTATCCCCATAGCTATGGTTTGATTTAAAAAATTGTTTCAAAAGGCGAACATCATTTTTTTGATCTTTAGATAGATTCTCTTTTACAAAACGCCCATGCCAAGGAGAACGATCAACGGCAGTTATAGGGCCTTCCTGTTTAATTCTTTCTTTATCTAAATCAAAATAAAGGACTATATCAATCTTTATTTCTACACCATTTAAATAATAATCAACTGTTACATAAGGGTGTTCTGCATACAATAATCGAGGATTGTGAAATTCTTTCAAAGTTAAACTTGGGATTATCCAATTATTACACAAGCCTAAAAAATCTTTTTTTGACTCTTTTTTTAATTTATTCTTGCTTAATCCTCTATATTTTGGTTCAAAATCTTTATAATCTAATCCGATAAAGAGATCGATATCAAAATCATCTTTTAATTGTGTCTGTTTGATTCCTGTTGAGCCTTGAGGTTCAATCTTTGTATAATTAATATCTAATTCTTTTACTTTTTCATTCAATAATAATTTTAATTTCTCAGTAATTTTGTTAATTAAGGCAATTTCTTTTTGAGTTGGAGTAATTTCCTTTAATATTTCTGCAAAAAGTTCATTATTTAATGTCATTAAGTGGATTACATCCCCCACCAAGGATTATTTGTTTTACGCATTAAAGAGATGAATTCTCTTAGAACTTGTTTTTGATCTGTAGTTAATTCATCTAGAAATTTTCCCATTAATTGTCTTACGTGAGACTCAG
This sequence comes from Promethearchaeota archaeon, assembly GCA_019057975.1. Next base: position 3,061 of record JAHLWJ010000317.1, read on the forward strand.
GGACATTCACAAATAAGGTTTCATCTTTTCCAATTTCTCTTCCTATTTCAATACCTCGAATGGAAATTGCAACCTCGGTATCTTTTTCTGCCTTTTCTAATGTTTCTCCTTTATCTTGAATTTGATGAATTCTCCTTACTTTCTTACCCTCATCAGTTATTAAAGGAACTTTAGGATATAAGGTTCCTGCTTCAACCTTGACGCCAAATACTGCAGGATCTGAATTTCTAAAGATAAAATCAGGAAACATTTTGAGCTTCGCAGGTAACATTAATTCGCTTAACCCCTTAGCAGTATCTTCGGCTTTTCGTATTTCAGCATATTCTATATAATCCTCTAATAATCGATAGATTACATTATTAGTAAAAATCCGGATGTTATCAATAAATGCTTGCTCATTTGCATCAGGAAGTATTGGGACATTAAATCCAAGCACGACCGCAGAGTAAGGGTCAAAAGTTTTTACGATGTTAGCATTAATTACATCTTCTTTTTTTATAGGTCCTACATCAGCAATACTAATTTTCACACCATTTTTAGTAAAATGGTTTTCTAATGCTTCTAGTGACCCCAATGTATCTGCTTTTAGCACAACTCCAGCTTTCTCAGTTTTTATGCGAATACTTTCTACTTCAGATTCTATTTCTTTATAGATAGTGTCTTCTTCGGAAGGGTCACCAATACCTCTAAAGGGTGATCCTGCTACAACATCCTCTATATTTGGTGATAATATTTTAATTCCGGCAGCAGCAGACACTATATCAACCGAATCGAATTTCTGTCGTGGATCTCTAATCTCATCTAAAGGTTTGGGAATTAATAATGCTCTTACTTTTGATTTTATTGGTTTTTCTAAACCCCCAACAATAAATTCATCCCCTTTATTAATTACACCATCATAAATTAAGACATCCATAGTTTTTCCTTGGCCTTTCTCTTTTTTAACCTCCAAAACTACTCCTCGAGCAGGGCCTTCTGAAAACTGAAGATTTGTTGTTAAAAATTGTTGCACTAAACCCATTAACACAAGTAATAAGGTTGAAATTCCCTCTCCAGTTTTACCACTTGTAGGCACAATGGCTACCTGCTTGGTAAAATCCTTAATTTTATCGTACCTCTCTATTCCCTTAAAACCCTCTTCCAAAAAATTTCCCATTATTTGTAGAATTTTTTCGTCTAAAAATTCTTTAACATGGGGACTTTGAGCATTATAAGAATCCTGGAAATCTGCATCTTTTTTAGATTTCCAACTAGAGATTCTATCAATTTTATTGGCAGCTATAACAAATGGAGTTTTTCTTTCTCGCAGTATTCTTACAGATTCCCAGGTTATCGGCATTGTACCCGCAGTTACATCTATCACTAAAATTGCGATATCTGCGACAGCACCCCCCCTTTTTCTCAAATTTAAAAATGCCGCATGTCCCGGAGTATCTATAACTAATATTCCCGGAAGCTTAATATCCATTTTTCCAAATTCCTGTTTGGATTTACTTAAAAATTCTTTAACATCTTCAGTTGGAAAATAAGAAGCACCAATATGCTGAGTAATCCCGGCAGCTTCTCTTTGTTGAACTACTGTTCCTCTTATATAATCTAGTATCGTTGTTTTACCATGGTCTATATGGCCTAAAATACAAACAATAGGCGCTCTAATCGCTTTTTCTTTCTCGCTTGACATGGGTACAACTCCCTAAATAATGTTTAAACTAAATTAGTTGTATGTTAAAAAAGTAACCAAAAGATTATAATTTTATCAATAAATAGACTAAGCTTTCAATCCAATCTTGAGAATTAAGAGAACCATACCATAACTAGTGATTTATGGATTTAAAAATTGTTGTAATGCATTATACAAACTTTTATTTTTTGCTTTCACATCTGCTGTTATATCAGCAAACCATGCCTCTTCATCCATCCCCGCCATAGAAATTTCGTCTGGAATACAGCTAATATGGTAATAATCATCGTTACGCATAGTAATTCTTATTACCTTGAATGTTCGACGTCTTACACGCTCAATATTTCTAACTTCATTAATAACGATTTCAATTGAACTTTTTTTACCTTTAAAGAGGATTTTATCTGCATTAGTAGTTAGCTTACCTTTATCCCAATACTTACGTGAAATTGCAGATATTCCTTTAATTTTCCCTTTACCAAAATTAACATCACGATTTATCAAGATCTACCACCCTATAGGGGAAAAGCATTATAAAAATTATTTTTTGAATCTCCTCCATTACGATATAATAGTATAATAATTCAAATAAGCTAATAAATCTATAATATTTTTAAATATTACTTTAAGAAGTAATAATATAAAATTAAGTAAATCATTTTTTTATCGATTAACAAGATATTTCTTAAGAAATTTTGC
>JAHLWJ010000318.1 GCA_019057975.1 Promethearchaeota archaeon
CGAGCGAAAAATATACCAAGCGGATGAGTTAGAGTCAATTATTAAATCATCAGATGATCTTTCTTTTTTACCCGCTTCAGAAAATGGAAAAGAGTTTGAATTAAACGAGGCTATCAGGCAAATTGCTAAAGAATTAGAGGGCAAAGTGGCAAGTGTTAAGATTTCTGCTTGCAAACCGATACTTTAAAAAAATAAGAAATAAAGGGGTCTGATCTCAACATTTGACATAACCCTTCCCAGGTATTCACATTCTAATTCGGCAGACCTTTAAGATTATCATTTAAAATTACTTTTTTCATATTAACATCAGGAGCAATCAGAGAAAGAAGATATTCTTGTCCATATCGCTTTTTAGCCATCTATTTAATCAGACATTTTATCTTACTTCCCTTCTCTGAAATAGGTGAGGCTTTTAAGATAGATTATCCAGCTGGTTTCCCAGACTGTCAAAAGATTTGAACAAAAAACTAAAGTGAAAGATGAAATAAAGGAAACTTACAAGAGATGATAATGGCCTTAAGAAAAGTATGAATGTCAAATGTTGAGATCTGACTCCAATGGATTTCATAATCGTTAAATAGAAATTTTATTTAAGTTATTGACAGAAAAAATTTATTGTGTTAATATTTAGTAAGTATGAACTAATTAGTAATGAGAGGGCCTATAATGAAAGAGGATTATATACTAACAGATATTATAACTATGCTCACTACTAAAATAGCAAAAATAGAGGAAAAAACGATAACAGAGAGTAGGTTTTCAGAGCTTACCGGAAAGCAAATGTATTATCTTGAAGTTATTTCAAGTTTGAATAATCCTAACTTGAGTGAGCTTGCAACAGAATTAAATTTAAGCAAGCCTTCTATTACAGCTATTGTTGATAGATTTGAAGAAAGGGGATTCATCCGGAAAGTAAAGTCTGATGAAGATAGAAGGGTTTCACATATACATATGGCAAAAAGGGGAAAAGAGATTGGAAAAGTGCATAGCAAAATCCATACGAGAATCTCTGATATGTTTACATCAAAATTAACTGAAAATGAATCGAAATCTCTTATTAACTTATTGAGCAAGATAGTAAATTAAAAAATATATTTTTTAATTATAAGTTAGTTAATGTGAACTAAAAATAATTATAACATTTTTATTAGAATGCGTGGAAGGCAGTACGAATATTATAATAAAAGGTAGTGGGATTATCGGTGTAACTTATGATTGGCAGTTACAGAATCTGGACGTGGCTAAATAATGGTCAATATTACGATTATTTCTATTTAAATATTTATACAAAATAAAGGAGTAAAAAAATTGTCTTTAAAATCTAAATTTAAGGCACCAGTATCAAAAAAAAATAAAATATTTCTGGGATATTTAGAAGGAATAATCTCTATCTTTCTAAATACTTTTCTTTTTGGTTTGAAATACTGGGTGGGGGTGAAGACCTTTTCTATAGCTATAATCGCTGATGCCTGGCATACTCTTTCCGACTCACTTACTTCACTGGTGGTAATTATAGGTTTCAAAATCTCATCTAAACCGGCTGATAAGGAACATCCCTTTGGTCATGGCCAGGCAGAAGTAGTCAGTTCGGTTATCATTGGCACTATGTTAGCGATAGTGGGATTTAATTTTCTAATTGCATCAATTCAGAGATTTACTAATCAGCAATCTGCTGTCTATGGTACCTCCGCTATAATAGTATTTGTAATTTCTGTAATAGTAAAAGAAGGATTGGCACAGTTTTCAATACGTGCCGGGAAAAAGATTGATGCACGCTCACTTATTGCTGATGGCTGGCACCACAGGAGCGATGCCCTGGTATCCCTTATGGTTTTAGCCGGAATTTTTGTAGGAAGGTATTTTTGGTGGGTGGATAGTGTTATGGGCATTATAGTATCCTTAGTCATATTTTACACTACTTACCTTATTTTGAAAGAGTCAATAAGTTCCTTGATCGGGGAAGTACCAGCAGATGATTTTAAAAAAGAAATTGAGAAAATTGTTACCGATAGTGTATCACAAGATGTTTTATTACATCACCTTCATTGTCATAAGTATGGTGACAATAAAGAGCTAACCTTTCATATCATGTTGCCCGCTGAAATGAAATTAGATGAGGCGCACAGGATTTCTGAGAAATTAGAAGATAAGATAAGAGAGAAAATGGAAATTGAAACTACCATTCATATAGAGCCAAACATCTACGGGAGGAAAATATTAACCCCCGTTTAAAAAATGTCACAGCCGTATAATGGGTTCAGGTCTCAAGATGATCAGGAAATTTATATTTATGTTAAATGTGAAGGTCTGCCTCTCTATTCGAAAGATATAGGAGGAGGCGAGAAAAAAAATGAAATACAGAGTTCATCGATTTGCTATTAATATGGTCAAGGATTAAGGCAAACTAGAGCAATTCCTGAATAGTTTAGAAGGGGAAGTGGTAGCAGTAAATTCGAATGTTACTACCATGATTTTTTGGCTTATCCATGTGAGCTTTCTTCTTGTTGTGGAGAAGGTGGGTTGAGAAGAAAGTTGATTTTCTCAATATTTTCGAAAAAATATTTAGTCAGGAAAGTATCCCACTAATTTTTACTGCGGTATAGGCCAGAAGAAGAGATAGGATACTATTTATAATGATTCTTAGTTTTAGGTTATGCAGATATCGGTTAATGATTGCCCCGAATAAAGACCAGATTAAAAGAGAACAAAGACCTATGAAGGCAAAGCCCAATGAGAATAGAATAATGTAAAAGGGATTGCCAATAAGGGGATTTAGAAAGACCGAATAAAGTGTCAGGCCATAAATGATTCCTTTAGGATTTATAAATTGAAGTAATACACCTTTATAAAAACCCCAGAGATACTGGTCAGATTTTTCCTTAAAGGAAAAGCTGGCTCTAAAAGTGCCATAGGCCAAGTAGAGAATATAGGCCGCTCCAATCCAGCGCATAATAGGTTCGACAGAGGGAAGGGCTGTGAAAAGCAGATTAGAAAAAAATCCGCAGAGTAACAGCAGTAAGAAAAATCCGGTAACAATTCCATAGATGTAATTCATGGTTTTTTTAATTCCAAAATTAATACTCATGGAAGCACTGCTAAGGTTATTTGGTCCCGGGGTAAAGGTAGTAATCAAGACGAAGGGAATTAAAGTGCCAAAGTCAACTAAATTCATTTTTAATCCCTCCTTACTTATTTATTTTGAATTATAATTTTTGGAATCAAGCAAAAAGTATAAAGTATTTATCAATTTACAGTAAAAAAGTTCCATTGTCAAGAAGAGAATTATATCCAGCACCTCAGGGTATTCTTTATTCGGGAAGTAATTTCCTATCTTTAGCTTAATTCCTGCTTACCCATAAATTTACATAAATTGTAAAGTCTGATAAAATTAAAAATGCTCAAGAATGGTTAAACTTAATATAATTTAGCTTAATAATGAGCGAATTAAATATTGATTTAAAAATTAATAGAAGGGGTGATGTATGAGTAAAATGATTAAAAGTGTATGTGTATATGGTATCGGAGGTGTAGGTGGGTATTTTGGTGGTAGAATCGCTCATGAAATTAGCAAGGGTAACCGCGCCATACAGCTCTATTTTATAGGCCGAGGGGAACATTTAAAAGCCATTCAGCAACACGGGCTGAATCTAATCACTGATAAAGAGGAATTTCTTTGCTTTCCGAATATTGCGACAGATAATATAAGACATATTCCTACCCCGGATTTATACTTACTATGTGTAAAAGGGTATGACTTGAATAATGCGGTTGCATCAATTATAAAAAATATATCTACAGATACTATAGTTCTTCCCTTGCTTAACGGAATAGATATCTATGAGCGCATAAGAACCAGCTTACAAAAAGGGATAGTCTCACCCGCAAGTGTTTATGTTTCGTCAAGTATTGAAAAATCCGGAACGATCAGACAAAGAGGTCCTGAGGGACATATCGTATTTGGTAAAGACCCGAATCAATTAAACTATAATTATGAGCATCTTATTGGGTTCTTCAATAAAATGCGGATTAGCAACACCTGGTATGATAATCCCTATCCTGCAATATGGAAGAAATATATATTTATTACAGCATTTAGTTTAATGACAGCCTATTCGGGGAAAACAATAAGGGGAGTACTTTCTGATGAAAAGATAAAGAATATGGCGAAAAGTATTATGAAAGAAGTCGTTTTAGTGGGGAAAGCGGAAAATGTAGATTTTGGGCAAGACATGGTAGAGAAAACTATACAAAAAGCCCATAACTTTCCCTACGAAACCAAGACTTCCTTTCAAAGGGATTATGAAAAAGGGAAAACCAGACATGAAGGAGATATTTTCGGAGGAACTCTAATCCGTCTGGCAAAAGAAAACAATATCTTAATCCCCACAATTACTAAAGTGTACAAAGAGCTAATGTCACGATAAAATTTGAGTGCTTTTTGTTTTAGGAGGAAGAAATAAATGTTGAAAGAATTAATCCAGGGCGGGTATGGCATTAAAGAAGATTTGAATTGCGCGGAAGCTATTTTGTATGGTGCTGATCAGGTTTATCATCTTAATCTAAGCCCGAATTCTTTAAAACTGGCAGCTGCCTTTGGCGGGGGAATGGCTATTGAAAGTGTCTGTGGAGTATTGACTGCATCTCTTATGGTTTTAGGGAAGCTCTTTGTTCCGGATGTTGCTCACAAACATCCGGAAATTAAAGAGTTAAGTAAAGAATTGTTTGATACTTTTAAAAAGGAAATGGGCGATATTCTATGTAAACCATCAAAGGATAATTACAGAACAGAAGAGAAAAAATGTAGAGATGTTGTTTTGAAAGCAGCAGAAGTTTTGGATAATATAGTGGCAAGAGAATTAAAAAGTTTGTCAAAAGACTGTTCCTTGACAAAGTCTACTTACGAACTTTTTGAAAAAATTGCCAAGATGGTATAAAATAACGAGAGGAGGGTAGAATTATGGATAAGATGATTGCTTTTTGCGGATTAACCTGTACCGAATGCCCGACCTTTATAGCCACCCAGAAAGATGATGATAAGGAAAGGGAAAAAGTTGCAAAAGTTTGGTCTAAAGAATTTAAGTGCGATATAAAGCAAGAAGAAATTAACTGTGATGGGTGTTTGGAAGAATCTGGACGACTTTTTAGTCATTGCAAGGTTTGTGAAATAAGAAAGTGTGGGCTGGAAAAGAAAGTTAAAAATTGTGCATATTGTGATGGTTATGTTTGTAAAAAACTAACCGAGTTTTTTGATATGGCACCAGATGCCAAAACTACTCTTTCAGAAATTAGAAAAAATCTTTAGATTGAAAATTGCAAAGACTTCTTTTTTTAAACAGTTACCATATCTCAAGCTATATATTAATTCTATAAAATTAAATTCGACCACATATTGCACTCTAATGAAACCTAAGAGATTGAAAAAC
>JAHLWJ010000319.1 GCA_019057975.1 Promethearchaeota archaeon
TTTATTTGTAATAGATATATTCTTTACTATTTATCTTTATTCGAAACAATATAATGTATATGATAAGCTACGAGATAGAGAATTATATCTTGCTATTTTGGATATAAATAAAAATATTAGTGATTTAACTAATTTAATAAAACATATAAATAAAAAAGATTAATTATAAGCTAAAACATAGATTTTATCATATTTATAATTAAAACTATAATCAAAACACTTATTTGTTCCTATTTTTTTCGAATGATCATTTTCGATTAATATAATTTATCAAAAAAGTTCAAAATCATCTAAAATCGATTTATTTTAGGAAGAACTAATAATATTTTGTATTATTTTGTAATAAAAAATAATATCTTAATGATTCGCGAAAAAAAATTAGTTTATTCCTTAATATTATATTTCTTAATGAAATATATGGTTTGAAATAAGAGCCTTAGATTTAGATTAATCTACAATTTCATAAATAATATGAAAACCTAGCAAATAAAAAAAAAATACAAAAAATCCTAATAAAAAAATGTTTAGACCGATAAAAATCCTGTGTTGTCTTTTCCGAATATCATAAATAATCTCAATTATTATTTCTCGTACCCACCAAATTACTTTATAGAGAAGAAAGAAACTTAAACCTAAAGAATGTATGTTCAAATTAAAATTAAGTAAGATGTAATTTATGGAGATAATAAAAGAAAAAGATCCTAAATAATATCCATATGAACCTAATAAGAAATTATAGTTATATTTCTCTATAGACTTTCTTTTTATTTTTCTTTCATATTCAGAGTATTGAACAATACATTCATAATAGGAACATATTGACACTAATAACCATCCCACGCTAGGATATATGTAAATTTGAGGTATATCTTCAAATGACAGCAATATTGCTAAGACAGCAAAACTACATCCTATTAAGATGCCAGCAAATGTACCATAGTTTCTACTAGAAATTAGTGATCCTAATGGTTTTTTATCGTCTGACTTAGTGTTTTTACTCATGATTATGGCTGTTAATTTTTAATCTGTAATGAATTAATTATTAGAAAAATTATAATTCAGTTCCACCATCTTCATCATCCCCTGGATGAAATGGTCCAATTCGCGTTCTATATCTTGGTTTTCCTCCTTGGAAATATTTAATAGAAAGTAAAATATCATCTCGAGTAACTTTCTTGCGGTTTGCATGCTTGGTTAAAGTTAATGCGGTTTTAGTAAGTTGTTCAGCTGATCGACCCATCCAATCTAATAATTCATCCACTGCATCACGAGCAACGATAATAGCCCCATTATGTTTCATCAATCTTCTAATAGGAGACCAACTAATATATTCACCCACTTTAATCACTGAAAAAGTAATTTTTTTGTTTATGTAATATTAATTAAATTTTATCTCTTAAAAGTATTTAAATTTTTACTAATTTTTGAAAAATCAAAATCAAAAAACCGAACAGAAGTGGAAAAATGATAGCATTCAATATTATCTCAAATGATTTGCGAAAAAAAATTATTTCTGATCTATTTTGTCTTCATTTAAAAAAAATAAGAAAAGGTGGTTATATTATATGTATCAACTGTGGTACTTCTTGGAAGGTGAATAATAATACGGGAACTTCAAAATAAATTGTATATTAAATGGAAGATGAAAAAAATATGACAGGAAAAGGTAAACTTGAAAAATGGACAATTCCTACTCTAAAATTTAAATTTATTTACTACAGCTTGATGATTTTTATTGAGTTTATGTTACTACTGTCTGCGTTTGGATTTTTTGATACAGATGCTAAATTCTTTTGGTGGCAGAGGTAATATGGCAAAATATTGCTGTAGACAATGTGGAAAAGCAATAAAACACAATAAACTTTTTTGTTATAAGAATTGTCAGGTTCTATACTTCGAAAAAATTAATGATATAAAAATTAGAACATGGACTAACAAAAATAATCAAAGTAAGCGTCGCGATTTTAAACTGTCGAATCTTTTGAATGAAGAAAATTTGAAAGCCAAGATTGAGAAAACAGAGAGGAACATGGACAAAAAGATGAACTAATTAAAAAGATAAAATATTATTTGATTTTGACAAGATAGAATGACGAGAATAATATAATTTATAAATGTTAAAAATAATTATAATAATTAGAAAAATTAATTTTAAGATTTATCTTTTTTAATTCACTTTTTCGTTCTTGGTCTCCAACCAGGTTTTGCCCCGTCTTGGGGTAAAACTAAAAATGAACCCTAAGTAATTTTTTACATCACCATTATTTATAAGATTTATAAATCATTGAGCTAATTTGTTAAAATCATGTGCTCATATATGTTAAATGTTGAAACTATGTATTACATCATTTTGACATAGTATTTAAATATTTTGAAAATAATTATTAATTATATAAGTGTTTTGAATTTTTTTATAAACACTATTAATTTAATAAAAAAATTGGAGATTAAGAATAATGAATGTAAGATTTTATACTAATCAACTTAAATATAGTTCTATTCTTTCCCCGAAAAATTATAGATCGAAGGTTGATTCGGGGCGTTTCTTCATATGACTAAGTGATAAGTGATTTTAAAGCGTTTACATCTAATTGTAATTCTATTTACTTTAAAAACGAGTATCTTAATGATATTAGAGATATCCATCTTGTTTTATCCAACACTTCAGACTTAAGTAATAGTCAGAAGTTAGCCCTCTGTAGCAGACAGAGATATTTCATTAATCTTTATTTAAGGCAAGTAATATCAAATCATTTAGGAGGGCGTAGATAATGGTTGAACAATACTCATATATGAAAAATCTCAATTTGGTAATGAATTTTATCTGCCCACGATGTCGTGGAATTATATCACAAAGCACTCTTTTTGCCGAAAGTAAACTCATGATAATCAATTTCAGGATATGTTATCATTGTATTTCAACATATTCGGTTACACCTACATTTGATAACATTAAAAAGTTCAATATATTCAAAAATGAACTTATAAGAAGTATTAGAAATAGAGATATTAAAACGCGTACGGTTCGAAATGATACAGCAAAACAAGTAGATAAAGATATGAATAGATATGTTAAAAAAATAAATAAGTATAAGATAAAAGATATTGAAGCTATAACAGGAGAAGGGGGCTTTAATAATTGACTAAACCGTGGATATTAGTAGAGAAGGATAGAATAGATGCCCTTGACAGTGGAGTGGGTTTAATTGGAGATGGTAATTTTTATGGCTCTGGTAAAACATTTAGTTACTCTAAATATATATTAGAGAACAACTCTAATAATCTAATTTTATCCGATAGTCACATTCTATTAGATGAACTCTATGTGGGTATAGATCACATAACAAATATAAATAAATTTATAACATATCCCCTATGGGGTAAAAAATTTATATTTAGTGATTTTCAACAGGAACTTTATAATAAACCCAAATGTTTATGTAATTTATATTTTGATTCTCAGTTATTTAGTTTGGGTAAATTAGGATGGTGGACAGATGGGTTTTGTAAAAAATGTACTCATTATTACGAGTGTAGACATAAACGGAATAATAAAGGGTTATTTAATATATCTGGGTATAAAATTAACAAATTAATTATGGCTCCAAAGTCCTATATTTATACAGAGTTAATTGATAATATTATGTCCAAATTTAATAAACTCATATTAATCTTAGATGAGAATCTATTTAATACTATGTATCGACAATTTAACTTAAATTCAGACGCAATTACGGGTTTTAATAGATTTGTGCAAAGAATGATTGTATTTAATAAGGATTTAAGGGGGTTTTATAAGGACTTCAAAGAAATTCTTAAGGCCATAAGTAATGCCATTAATTTTGGAGTAGATAAAACCGAAATTAATAAAAAAATGATGACTTTTATTGGTTCGTATGATATAAATGCTATAAAATTATGGAACGAAACATTAAAATTCACAGTGTTAAATAATAGTAGTTATGTAGATAATAATTATAATATTTTTAATTATTTTGAGAATATTTTTGAGGACGGAATAAAGAATGGCGATTTCTTAAATAACATAGTAATGGATAAACAAAAATTTAATTTCACTTATTTTATTAATAAAATTGATAGAGTTAGAGAGATAGTTCATAAAGTATATCAAACCATATTAACAGATGCTTCTCTTGAAAAAGACGATATTATTAGATTATTCCCCGATTTTGAAGATAATTTCAAGTTTTTATATAATGAGACACTCAAATCTAAAGCCAAATTTAAGAATGTTTATATAGCCAGACTTAATAACAAAAAATATGGTAAATATAAAAAAAATTCACTGATTAACCCAAGGACACATAAACTCACTCCAACATTTTATACTATAGCACAAGAAACTAATAGAATAATGATAGCCGAGCATAGTAAAGGGAATAATATTGGCTTGATAATAGCGATGCAAGAGGTTTATAATCATTTAAAAGTTAAGTTAAAACCAACAGTAACAAAATATCAATTACAAGTTTATTTTGACTACTACTATTACTTAAAGGGCAAAAATGCTTATAGTAACGTCAACTGGATAACATTATTCGGGAGTTGTAATATACCATTACAGGTGAGAGAAGTGATGAATAGATTTTGGAATATAAGTATGGATAGATTAACGGATTTATTTGGTCCAGGTACAATGACCGATGGTGCTCACAGGGGTAGAGCATTAAATAGACCTAATGAGATTAATTTGTATGTTTTCGGAAATATAGAAAGGGGTCGTTTTAATAATGAGCAGAACTTCTATGGCATATTAAGAATTAAACACGAGAAACTATTGAGTTACATCAGTAGGGAAGGGGGTTTAACTATATCAGAAATTTCTGATTATGTTGGAAAGTCTGAGAAGCCAACAAGAGAACTATTGAATTTGTTATTGGATAATAATATATTGAGATGGGAGTCAAAACAAATTGGAAAAGGTAGACCAAAAAAGATTTGGAAGGTAATTTAGTTTGAACTGTCTTGTGTATAGAGTAAACCAATTTTCGAGAGAAATTCTTAATAAAAAAATTAAGAAAAACTCCCGATAAATCTAATTTTGATGCTAACACTAATTTTGATTAATATTATGATATATAATTAGTGTTTTAATTCACTAAATTAATGATAAATAACATTAATCATAAATTTATATTATACATCGAGAAGAATTTTTCTAATTATATTTCAGAATAAATTATAATATAAATTTTGATTATCTTAGTAGAAATGATATTATTTAAGTCCTGTATTGTTTTTAATAAACTCTAAAAAAATTAATTAACCATTTAAGATTACAATTTTTCAAACATAGAATGTTGGGGTAAGAAATCGGAGAATCGAGGATTATTGAAGAGACTATAAATCCATTTATCAGTAACATTTGCTAATTTAAGAACCTTATCTATTCATCTT
>JAHLWJ010000050.1 GCA_019057975.1 Promethearchaeota archaeon
TAAATTTTTAAAGATATTATAACAGAAGTCAAATAAAATATTATGCTTAATGATAAACCCTTATGAAATAATTGAATGATAATTCAACCGTTTTTCACGTAATTAAATCTAAAATTCACGCTTCTTATTTAACAAAAGAAAGATCTTTCGCTTCTTTTGCCTATTCGGGTTGTCTATTATGAAGTTTCCTAAAAAATCTGTGTGTTTCACAATTATTTTGCCAGTGTTGTCCATAATTTCTTTATTTTTGGGGTAAAATTGTATAACTACTCGTCCATTAGGCTTTAAAATCTTATAAAAGGATATTGAGAGATTTTTTAGCATTGAATACATCATCTTATCTTTCAAATCTCTAAAAATCCATTGTAATGCAGAAATGGAAATAATAGCATCAAATGTGTTTGGCTTAAAAGGAGGAAAACACATATCTGCCGTAATTGGATTTAAATCTTTTATTTCATAATAATACAAAAATTCTGGAATAATATCAAGTGCCACAATCCTATATCCTATTTCTTTTAAATATGTTGCGGCAAATCCAGGCCCACTACCAGCGTCTAAGATTAGGGAGTCCTTTTTTTTTATATCTAAAAGTTCTAAAGCTCTTATTGTTATTTTTTCTTGAATTTTCATCATATTTTTGGAGGTTGCATACTGATTTAAGACGTCCCCTCTAAAATAATCTGAAACCTTTCTATATTCTTCCTCCGGTCTCTTCTTCTTTACATTAAAGTGATAATCGGTGTTCAAATTAATTATTCTTCAATCAGTTAGTTTAATTAATAAATCAGATAAAACCTATTAAGTTTTAAATAATAAACCAAAAATTTTATTTAATTCTAAATATTTATATTTTCATTCTATTTTAATTTTTTAATTCTTTAATTCATTAATTCATTAAAAAGGACCCATAATGTCAGAGAAAGAAGAAAAAATCCTTGTTAGAAAAGCCACGTTAAACCTTAGAAGAAAATATGGCAGAACTAAACAGATAAATGTTGTTGAAAGAGATGCTTTTACACCTAAAAAACTCGAAAAAGAAATAAGAGAATCAATTTCGAAGAAAAAATCGATTTTAGCAACAGATATCGCTTTAAAGTTTGATATTAGAGTCTCAACAGCAAAAATACTTTTAAAACAATATGAAGAAGAAGGCTTGATAAGACTGCTGGATCCAACTTTAAAATTAAAAATCTATGTTCCTACTTCTTAATAATCTCTAATAGCCATAAGTTAAAATAAACTGATTATTTCATTTCTTTCATGTAAAAAGAAAGTATTTTATATTTGAGATGTTTTAAGTTTCATAAGAAAACAGTATTGAAGCTTGAAATTAAAACTGAAATAGCAGATGTAGCCTAGCTGGTAAGACGCCGGCTTCGAGAGTTTTTCTCAATAACCTAAAGAGCCGGTGCGCGTAAGCGCTCGGGGGTTCGATTCCCTCCATCTGCGCTTTTTTAATTTCCAAATTATTATATTTGATGAAGAAAAATTAATAATTTACTTTTAGATAATTTTTAAGCTTTATTGGATAATTTGTAAGATTAAATTCTCCATTTGAGGCTTAGCTGATTCGATTTTATCTAAAAGTGTTACGGTCTTCTCTAAATCTTTTTGATCTTCTTCTACGATGAATAACAAATAAAAATCTAAATTTCCGAATTTAAGGACTTCGATGACACCAGAAAACCTTTCACCATTCTCAAATTTATCAGAAAATTCATACAAGGTTCTACTTTCTGAAACAATACGTTTTTGTAAATCTAAATATATCTCATAAATTTTTAATTTTTGTATCAATTGTAGGTGCGGACGATAAAACTCCCCGAGTGTTATCCCTTTTGAATCGAATAATGATATTAGGATTGCATTATAGTTCTTACTAATTTCTGCAAATAAATTAGAAACCATTTCCATTCTTTCGAAAAGCATTGATAATCCGCTTGAAAAAGCATCCATAACAGACTTGATATCGAATATTGTTGTTTCAAAGAAAAAAATATCGAAATCATTGGAATATCTTGTTAATGCTTGCTTTAAGGTAAGAATCCTTTTGTTTATTTCTACATCATCTATAAGTTGAGGGTCAAATTTATGAAAGAGGAGAGCCACCGTAACTTCTTCTTGGTGTTCTTTAAAAAATAATAATACTTCTTCCAAATAATCTATTGATTCAATATACCTATCAAAATCTTGAGCATCTATAACATAAAAAATCAAATCTATTCCACTCAAGAATTTCTCTGGATGTTTTAAATAATCTTCCCTATAAATTCGCTGACCGCCAAAATCAAGTCTTGAAAATTCCAATCCTAAAAATTTGAAAGTATCACGAGCAATTCTTCTTGTAGGCATTAATTTGGAAACTTCTTCTTCAAAACCAAACCGTTTCGTTATTGCGGTTATTATACTGGTCTTACCTGCGTTATCAAGGCCTATGAATGCAATTTTTTTAATTGTAAATTTCACCGTGGTGTATTTCTAATCTATACTAATTTATTCAAAGTTCAATACTATTAATAAATTATAGCTTTTAGTAAAAAAAATATGATTCCCTTTATATTTAAGCTTAACGTTTAAAAAAACAATATATTTGTTTAACTATGAATCCTAAGATTATTTATCCACCTGCTAGAGCAAAGGATAAGTAAATTTCATCATTCTCGTTGAGTTTTGTTTTGTAATTTTTTATGTATTTAATGTTTCTTCCATTTAACAGAATTAAAATTTGAGGATTAAGTTTGGTTCTACTTTTATCCAATAAATCCTCTCCAAGTTTCTCTTTATATTTCCCTAAAAATTGAGAGATTATATCTCCGACGTTTTTTCCTTCATATTCAATGAATTTCTGGTTGAGTTTTAGCTGGAAAATGTTTAATAAGTGTAATTTTACTTTAACCATAATAATTATTCATTTAAAGCGTTTAACTTAATCATATAAAAAAAATATTCTTTTTAAGTTTATTTTTTATGAAAAAAAGATGATAAATTACTTTTAATCATATGAAAATGGTTATATTATAGGTCCCTACAGTTTTTATTTCTCCCGTTTTCAAATTATGCTCTTTCAATACAACATATCCCTCTTTATAGATTTCAATTTCAATAAAAGCCTCATTAAATCTTTCAGATCTAAGATTTCCCCCATTAGAGAACACAGTATGATCAATTTTTACATTGAAGGAGATGCTTGGGGTGCTATTTAAGCAAAGATCAATCTGAGACCGAGCAAATTGAGAGAGTACGTCTCCAGAATCATTTAATTCTGTTCTCCATACGCTTAAAGGGGTGGGGATTAAACTATGAAAACAACAAACCCCAAATACTTTTTGATGACTAAGTGATAAAACTTTTTCTATAAATTTATTCATTCTTTTTCGTCCTATGAACCCCTCAGTAGAATCTTGGGTTGTAGAATTTAATCCTTGAAAGTATATCTTTTCATTTTCAAACAAAGGATCGAATTCACCAAAATTTTGTTTCCAATAATCCCAAAACAGAGGTTTTGAATCCGTGTATCCAGGGACAACTATATATGGATGTATTAAATTATCTATTTTTTCTTTAGCTATTCTAAATTCTTCCTTATAACTATTTTGAGTTACATTTCCAGTATGCACAACTAAATCTACATCGTTAATTTTATTTATACGCTCAATTGCTTTGTCAAAGTTCGTTACCATATTTTCCGATTCAGCGGTGATTAAAGATTGTGATAATTGCATAAATCTACATAATGGTTTTAGATCTTTTTTTATTTCTAATGGAAGGTAATAGTTAACTTCGCGACGAATTTCATGCATAGAGTTAGAATCTAATATTGGAATTACCCTAAAAGTGAGATTATTTCCCTCAATGTCGATGATTGCATAGGTAAATAATTCGCGATATCTTGTTTTGTTACAACAGAACGTACCCGCATTAAAAACATATAGATCTTTTTCACTGCTACTCAAAGTATATAAATTTGATGTATGACGATGTCCATTTAAAACTAAATCTGCCTTTGTTTCTAAGAGCATTTTAAGCATATCTCCTGAATCATCAATTGCAGATCTTTCTTTTCCAGTATTAGGAATCGGGATAAGTTGATGATGAAAACAAACTATTTTGAATTTGTTTTCTCTTTCCTTTTTTATTAATTCTTCTCGAACTAATTCAATTATATTGTGATGAATAATTCCACCAGGTAAGTCAGGTTTAGTGCTATCAATTCCGATAACAAATAACTCATCGTCTTCGTATTCATAGTGCCTTCTACCGATCATCTCCTCAAATAAAAGGTAACCTACGTTCATTGCGTCATGATTTCCAATAAGTATCATTAATGGACATTCAGATACGGGTTCAAATTTTTTAAACTGTTCTAATGTGTATTCATATTCTAATAAGGTACCATTTTGAGTTATATCGCCTAAATGTAAAAATAAATCGGCATCTTCTATCTTATTTATTTGTTCTATACCTAAATTATATGTATATAAGTTAAAGGGACCACCTGACCGACTAATATGAGTATCAGAAATAATTACGAGTCTTTTTCTAGTTTCAATTTTTTGTTTAATTTCTAATCTGGTACTTTTTTCAGTTATCATATCTGTTTAGACTTCTTTTATTTTTGCAGGATGACCTGAATAAATTGAATTATCTTTTAAGATATCATCAAATTTTGTATAGGAATGAGCTGATAATTTTGAGTCTTTTTTTATAATAGTACCTGGTAATAATACACATTTAGCTCCAATTAATACGTTATCTTCTACTTGAATCCTTTTTAATATAAATCTATCTTGTTCAATTCCGAAACTTAAAAGTGTGCTTCCCATTCCAATAATAACATTATTACCAATATTTACAAACTCAGAAGAGATCCAACACGTATCGCATATCGCCTTCTTACCAATCCTTACTCCAAAAAATCTAAGAGTAAAACGATTTTTCAGCCAAGGAAAAGGATTTGAAGCCGAGATAAATAAGGGCCATTTTTTGGAAAGATTTCTTAAATTCCAAAACAAATAATTTTTATCTCTGACATCTCGAGAAAAAATTCCCTCTTTAGGGGGAAATAATAAATTAATAATGGTTAAAAATAAGACAGAAAATAATATTGCACTTATTTGGAGTATATAAATTAAAATCAAGAAATTGAAAGGAAGAAATAAAAAGAAAAGTAAATACAATCCCTCTTCCCATAAATATAATACATAAATATATTCAAATAAGGAGCAGGGAATAAAACTCAGTATAATTATTATTAAATAAATGATGAGATATTTATTTCTTATCTTCTCATCTATTGGTGTTGGAGAATCACCTTTTAAACTCGCGGGTTGAAACATCTAAATACTATCATCTCCTTCTCTGTTTTCAAGAGGATCACTTATAACTCTTTCTGCTTTTTCTTGAGATTCTTCTAATGATTGGATTGGAAATGTCATACTTACAGGAGTTCCAACATGAATCAAATCACTCTCTAATTCTTGTCCTACCCAAGTATAACTATTGGCTCCTAAAACAGCTCCATCTTGCATGACGGTACCAGGACTGACAATTGTTTGAGGTCCAACAACACAAGCTTTACCAATTTTTACTTTTTTTATTATAATTTGCTCATGGTATATCAGATGGGAAAAGATACATATGTTCAATGAAGTCATAGTAAAATCCCCTATTTCTATAAACTCGGGATCAATATAGCCTTCATAGGCAACAACATTTTTACCAATTGAAACTCCAAAGAAACGGTAAGCAAAAATGTCAGTCCATGGTATAGGCAATGCCCTTGCGAGCCAAATAGGAAAATATGCATTCCAAAATCTTCGATGGGTATATTTCCACTCTTTACTTCCTCTTTCGAAAACACCTTCCCTTGGAGGATACATTTTGTTTAAAATTTTGTTAATCCCCGCTGAAAATAGTATTATGGAAAACGCAAATAAAAATATATTGCCATAAAGATTTAAAGGCAATAATAACCAATAATACCATTTAGCAGTAAGACCTAAAGAAAAAAATTGTTTTCCTGTAAGAAGAAAATATAGTTGGTTGATAAACCAAAGATTAATGAAAACTAAAACAATTCCCCCAACAAATAATTGTAGAAGAATAATTAATGTAAACGGAGTTTTGTAAACTCCTGAGGTTGAAATATATTCGATTTTAAATTGTGAATTTTCCGTGTTATTCATTTAATTTATCGAACTTCACTAATGATTTCCTTATAATATATTATATTTTGAAAATAATTAAATCATAATATTCAATTCAAATATTTGATACCCTAAAGTCAAAAAAAATTAAAAGCTTAATTCAATATGATATATATATTATTATCAAAAAAATTCAATAAATCAATTTAAAATTTAAAGATATTTGAATAGTTTAAAGGTGAATAATTATTAGTATTGACTGGGAAAAAGCTGAAGCAAAACCAGCTAAGAAAATGTCAGTTGAAGGCAAATTCTTGTTAGACCTCAGAGCTAAAGTTAATGATCTGGAAAAACAGCTGTCCGAAACAAAAAATGAATTATCTCAAACACAAGATAAATTCGCCAATACTCAAAATGAACTTGCTGATACTATGAGTACTCTTGATGACACTAAAAGTACTCTTGATGACACTCAGAATACGCTTGAAAAGACAATTGGAGAAGGTCAAAGGAAAGATCAAACCATCGAAGCTCTAACAGCGGAAAAAGAGGCTTTAAAAAACGACTTAGAAGAACATAAATCAAGCCTAAGTACTTCAGAAGAAAGAATAGCAACTTTAACTCCTGAATTAGAAACTTCAACACAAAAAGCAGCAGATCTAGAAGCTCAATTAAATGAAGCAAATAGTACAATCAGTAATCTAAAGTCAGAAAATGAAGATTTAAACTCCAAACTTACCGCATCTCAAAGTGAATTTGATCAGTTAAACTCACAACTTAGTGAATTAAATAATACATTATTACAAAGAGATACTAAAATCCAAGAATTAAGTGATGCTTTTGCTGAAAAAGAACAAGCACTAGAGTCTACAACTGCTCACCTCACTGAAGTTGAAACTGAATTAGATGAGCTAAAACCCCCAGATATTGGTGCGGGTGGTTTCGCTACCGATGAGAGGATTACCTGCCCTATGTGTGGTTCTGTCGGACACAATATAAAAACTGTCGAAGATAAAGCCAAAGTCTTAAGCTACGTCGGACATATCCCGATGTACGCGAAAAAGCATGTATGCAAAAAATGTGGATATGAATTCTAGGCGGGGAATCAAGTCTAAAGTGAAGGAACTTAACTAGAGCACCAATTTGGCAGAGTAAACTAACATATTTTTTTTATACTTTCCTTTTTATTTACTATTTGTATAAATCTTAAATTTGATATTGCCAAAATTAGTTAATTTCTCTTATTCTTGTCTAAACCATTCTTCACTCATTTTTGGCATAATTACCCTCCTATTCCTTTCGCGATGTGTTGTTGGTCGTGATATCCACGATCTCGCTATACTTTTTTACTAAACTTATTTCATACTGAACTATTTAGCAGAACCTAATTAAAGAAAAACAAAATATAGTATTATAAATTTTAATATAATGTAATAACAAAAAGGATATTCGAAAAATATGAAAGATTTTAAGGATAAAGTGGCAGTTATAACTGGTGCGGCAAGCGGAATTGGTCTCGGTATAGCCAGGAGAGCTGCAAAAGAGGGTATGAAAATTGTAGTGGCTGATATTGAAAAAGATGCTCTAAATCAAACCGAAGAAGAATTAAAGTCATCAGGAACAGACGTAATATCTGTATTGATTGATGTTTCAAAAGTCGAAAATATTGAAAAGTTAGCCCAAAAGACAATCGATGCGTTTGGAGAAGTCCATTTATTATGTAATAATGCTGGGGTCGCCGCTCCAGGGGTTCTTTGGGAGTGTATTTTATCTGACTGGAATTGGGTTATAGGAGTAAATTTATGGGGTGTGATTCATGGGATTCGGACTTTTATTCCTATAATGCTTCAGCAAGATAATGAATGTCATATTGTTAATACTTCATCCATGGCAGGATTAATGTCTGGAGATGCTGGAAATGGAATTTATAGTATCACTAAACAAGGAGTAGTTGCTCTTTCAGAGAGTCTGCGAACGGGTTTTACACAAATGGGATCTAAAATCGGTGTTTCTGTGCTTTGCCCGGGGATTGTAAACACCAGAATTACCGATAGCGAAAGAAATCGTCCAGCAGAATTTCGTGGTTCAGATTATATGCCATCCTTCGATAGAATTATAAAAAATCATCCTGATCTTGAACAAGCAGTCAAACAAGCTCCAAAAATATGGGAAGCAGGCACTTCACCCGATCAATCAGGCGATGTTGTATTTGAGGCAATCAAGAAAGATATATTTTATATTTTTACAGAAACCGGACTAAGTTGGGAGAGTGGTATGAAAATTCGATTCGATGGAATTTGGGAGGATTATAATCAAATTAAATCCATAATAAAGGATTTATGAAAAGATCGGGTTTAATCTTTCAAAGGTCTCTTAATGACTATTTTTTTTCTTTATATATAATTATTTTAAGAGGGTTTGGCTCTATGGACCTTCTCCACTTCCTTTAAAGGACTTTTCAGTTTTATCCTTACCTAAAACCAAATTATAGGCTTTTTTAACCGTTTTTTGAGCCTTATCCAACGATTGTATGATGAATTTCCTTAAAAGCCTTATGTATAAATGGTTGGTTAGCTGTTCTTATGGCTTTTAAATTTTCTCAACTCAATTTGAAATTCAAAATTTTAAAATATTTTACCAGTATTTATTAACAATATGAATAATAATCCTAAGAAGAAATTCATTGGTACTTTACCTCAAAAAGAATTACTAAAACTATATTCTAAGCATGTAAATGGACCCAAAGTTCGCTTTTTCAAAAGTCTTGGTTTAGGAGTTATTCCCGGGGAAAGGGAAGGCGTCAAAATGCGAACATTGGAGGGTCCGAGACCTGGTGAACCTCCTTTAGAAATGTTTAATTGTCGTACTTCTGGAGGAGTGTATAATTTAGGGCACCGAAATCCAAGAATTATTCAGATGTTTAAAGATGCTTTAGATGGGGGGTTAGATATAGGTGATCATATTCTATTATCCGAACAAAGAGCCCTATTAGGAAAAAAACTTGCGGATTTAATGCCCGGAGATATAAGTAAAACCACTTTCGGTGTAGCAGGAGGAGAGGTAATAGATTGCGCAATTAAATTTTCGAGAGCATACACAAAGCGTAAAGGATGCGTTTCTGCTATAGGTGGTTATCATGGTCATACTGGGTTTGCATTAGCAACAGGAGATCCAGAATTTAGAGATATTTTTCTCTGGGATCTTCCCGGATATAATCAAATTCCATTTGGGGATATTGATGCTATGAGAAAAGCCGTAACTGATGATATTGCATGCGTTATATTAGAAACTATTCCCGCTACTGCAGGTTTATTGATTGCCTCTGAAGGATATTTCCCCGAAGTAAGAGAAATTTGTGATGAAAAGGGCACAATGATGATTATAGATGAAGTACAAGCAGGTCTTGGTAGAACTGGAGAATTATGGGCAATATATGGAGGACTGTATCCAAACGAAAAAGTAGTGCCAGACTTTATGGTATTGGGAAAGGGTATGACTGCTGGAATTTATCCATTATCTACATGTAGTTATAAACCATTTATCGAAAAAGCTGTCTATAAAGATGATCCATTTATTCATATTTCTACTACTGGTGGTTCTGATATTGGATGTGCTATCACACTAGAAATGTTAAATATCCAATCAGATCAAAAATTCTTAAATCATGTCAAGGAAATGGGAACGGTTTTCAAGAAAGGATTAGAAGAAATAAAAGTGGAATTTCCTGATTTAATAAAAGAGGTTAGAGGAAGAGGTCTTATGTGGGGTGTCGAATTCCATACCGAAACTGATAGCCAATTAGCTATGTTATCTATTATAAAAGAAGGGGTATTGCTTGATTATTGCAATAATAAAAAAGATACTCTTAAAATTCTGCCACCTTTAATTGTTCAAAAACCCGATCTTGATGGAATTTTAGCAAAGATTCGCATTGGAGTTGGTAAATTAAAAAATATTAAAAAATAAAAATTTAATATAGATTAAGTTTATACTTTTAATTTCTTTTGTTCATGGATTTTTGCTACATCTTGTTTAACTTGCTTTAACTTGTCCCCATGTAAAGGATACTTATAAATAGCTAAAATTGCAATCACCAGAGCTATTGCGGGATACACAAACATTAATAATCGAAGACCAAGTTGTACTTCTGGAGTTATTGTACCAATATGTTTATAGTCAGCAATAATAAACATTGGACCAATACTTAGAAATACGATAATAATTGCTAATCGTAAGAAAAACGCATTTACCCCATAATATGCTGCTTCCCTACGTATTCCTGTATTAACCTCATCCTCATCAATAATATCACTTACAACTAAATCGATTATATAGAAAGATCCTGATAACCCGAGGCCAATAAAAAAGAATACTATAATTGCGAGTATATCCATATTTGGTCCTAGAAACATCAACGGAAATAACGTTATGATCCAAGATGTCATTGAAATCATCCATGCTTTTCTATTACCAATTCTTCTAACTACAGGTTTCCATACAAATGTTATAAATATCACTGAGGATAAAAATGCAGCACCCATGAGAAGTGAAATCATCAAAGCATCATCCATCCCCAATACTGCTTTTGCATAAAGAGGTATTAAGGTTGGTAGTATTCCGTACACAAACCAATTTGCGATTTCCGCAGGAATATACCACATGAAAGATTTACTTTTTATGCACATCTTGATTGAGTTGGAAAAGCTAGGTGCCATTTTATAGTCTTCCTTGAATTCTTTTTTTTCTCTTGGCGTAAATTTAACGAAAATTAACCCCACAATAATAATGATTATCATAGCAACGATCCCGAATAACTGATATTCTCCCAAAGCTTTATCTGCATCTATGGGGTCAGGTGTGTAGTCTTCAATAAACAAACCAGGTAAAACAAATGCAATTATTAGGCCTAAGATGAGAAATGCTTGTCTTACATTGTTAGCTTTGGTTCTTTCATTTTCAGAGATGAAAGTTTCTGGGAATAACGATGTGGCGTTAAGACTGAACATAGTATAGAAGAATTCGAATACGATAATAATTATCATAAAATAAATAAAATTACCAATCTGATTGTCTACTCCAATCTGCATTATTGGCGTAAACAAAAGAAATATAGTTATCCCGAGAGGAACTATTGCAATCATAATATAAGGGAGGCGACGTCCAAATCTTGTGTGTGTTCTATCTGATAAATAACCAAGCATAGGATCATTTAAGCTGTTCCAAACAGCCCATATTATAAATCCTATTGTAATTAAAGTAATACTGAGTTGAACCACAGCAAAATAGAATGTAAATACTAAAAATGTAAATGTTTGGTATGCAGCTTGATCGGCTATTTGTCCAGTAGAATATCGAGCAGCTTTTTTAAAAGAAAAACTCTCCTCTAATTCTTTTTTTATTTCATTCATTGTTATTTTTTAAGAATATTTATGTTGATATTATATCTCTTTCCTTACTAATAAAATTATAATTTTGGTACCAATAAAATCATTAAAACTATAAATATACTTGATATAATATCAAATTAGAGTGGAAATCTTTTATAAGAATTAGATTTCAAATTTTTATACTGATGATATTGACTTTCATGAAGTAAGTAAATTTAAGGATGCAAAAATATTAGTTGAAAAAATATTTGATTTTGTGCCAGAACGCTTGCAAAAAGCCTAATTCTAATCAATATCGATTTCTCAGAATTTTTCCAGTTTTTTAATAATCCAGGTATCGCCAATTCATATAGACATAACTTTAAATATCCAAGTATCTGTTTAATTCTAGCGGAACAATTCAAATATTAATATTCCATTAAAAAAAGAGAGGGTGAAATTTATTTGGAAGATTCAATTTTGTTCTACCATGAAGAAGTACAGCCTAAAGAAAAAACTTACAAAATATTGTTTACAGGATTGGATGGAGCAGGTAAAACAAGCATAATATTAGCTCTACAGAGAGAATTCTCAAAAATTGCTGTAATTGAACCAACTAGAGGTGCCCGTAGGACATCCTTTACATTATTAGGAAGAGACGTAACTGAGTGGGATTTAGGCGGTCAAAAGAGTTATCTCATTTCTTATTTAAAAAACCCCGGTAAATTTTTTGACGACACAGAAATCGCAATTTATGTTATAGATATATTAGATTCTTCACGAATAATCGAATCTTTAAGTTATTTATATGATGTAATTGAGAAATTTGAAGAACTGAAAATTGAGCCACCTATTAATATTTTTTTTCATAAATGCGATCCTAAAATAATACATAGTATAGAAAAAGAAATAGAAAAGCAAATTGACGAATTAAAGAAAGAAATAATTGAAACAGCGAATTATGAGAAAATACATTTTTTCTGTACTTCGATATATGATCCCTATACAATTATTAGTTCAATGTCTCAGATTTTATTAGAATTATATCCAAAATCACAGTTAATACAAAAAACTATTGAAGAATTTGCGAAAAAATTAGATTGTGAAGGTTTAATTATAATCGATAAAAACTCGATCATTTTAGGATCTTGCTTCAAAGATGATGAATCAAAAAAATCCTTGAGTAGTACTATCGGATATTTCTTAAGTATTAATGATGTATTTGAGGATATGGAGTTGGAACAGCAAGAAGATCAAATAATTATTCGAAAATCGGGAAAATTCTTCTTGTTCAAGCCGATACTTCTCCAAGATATTGATTTACCATATTATATGCTTGTTTTGAAAAAACAAAATCCGTTTGATATATATTTTATAAATAAAGATTTTACCGCATTTGTAAACATTTTCAAGGATATTATACAAAGTTAATAATTACCTTTTTTTTTATTATTTATTTTTATACTCATTTTATATCGAAATTCTAATTTAGGGCAAAAATAAATATGACTTAAATCTATAACTTATATACGTTAAAAGAAGCCACTATTAAATATTGTTTAAAATGGATTTGGAAAAATTATTTAGGCCTAGATCGATTGCTGTAGTGGGAATAAGTAAGAAAAATCCTCTTAGCCCTGGTCGAATAGTTTTATTAAAAAATGAATTTGAAATGGAAGTAAAAGTCTATGGTATATATCCAAGTGGGGGAGAAATTGAGGGAATTCAATTATATGAACGTTTAGATAAACTACCTGAAATACCAGATCTGCTCGTGATTGCAGTTGGACCTGATGACACTTTAGAATATATTAAAGAGTGTGGTGATCTTGGGATACCTGCAAGCGTAATAATTGGAGGGGGATTTGCTGAAATTGGTGGAAAGGGTAAGAAACGACAGGAGCGACTTGAGAAAATTGCATTTGAAAGTGATATTGCAGTGCTTGGACCAAATTGTCTTGGTGTTTATGCACCTCCAATTGTAGATACAATCTTTTTACCTACAGAACGTATCACAAGACCCCCCAAGGGGTCAGTAGCACTAATAAGTCAAAGTGGTGGGGTGCTTGTTGATCAGTTTTTTGTAAAGTTCAATGAGAGAAACATAGGTGTATCAATTGCGGTTTCAATAGGCAATCGTGCTGTCGTGGATGAAGTAATGTTATTAGAATACTTCAGCCGAGTAGATCCAGAAACAACAAATATCGCTTTTTATTTAGAAGGATTTAAAGAAGGTAGAGCGAGAGATTTTTTACAGCTAGCAAAAGAGTCAGAAGATACAGTAATAGTATTTTTTGGAGGTAAAACGAGAGAAGGGAAAGTGGCGACACAATCACATACAGCGAGTTTAGCAGGGGATTATAAAATTATTTACGATGCACTAAGGCAACATTATATTATCCAACCCCATTCAGAACGAGAATTATTAACATGTTTAAAGGTTTTTGATATACTGGCAAAAAAAAGAAACCCATTTGGAGATAATGTTATAACTTTTGGTGACGTAGCAATAGTATCTGTTTCTGGAGGGCATGCCGTATTAGCATCCGATATGTTAAAAAAATATGGATTGAATGCTGTGCGGTTTTCTCATCAAGAAAAGAGAGATTTAAAAAGTCTAATGAATCCTGTTGCCGCAGAAATTGCTTCATTTAATAACCCTATAGACTTAACCGGATCAGTATTAGATATGGATATTGAAAATATAATTCGGTATTTGTCTGATGTCGAAAGAATTGAATGTATTATTTTACTCCTACTCCCTTACCCTCCTAACATATCCTTTCAAATTGGAAGAAGAGTAGCAAATATTAT
Source organism: Promethearchaeota archaeon (assembly GCA_019057975.1). The sequence continues at coordinate 14,330 of JAHLWJ010000050.1, forward strand.
CGCATCTAAAAATAAACCTGTTGTTTGTTTTGTTCCTTATGTTCTAAAATATTCATTGATAATAGAATCATTAGAATTGGGAAATATTCCAGTTTTTCATTCAATAAAAGAGACTGTTCAAGCTGTATCAGCATTAAAACAGAGAACTAGAGTAGATAATTTAAAACTGAATAATATGTTTTGGGAGTAAAGATCTTAACTATTGAATTAAGCAACATCTACAATATTATCCAATTCTAGTATAGATTTCTTTATGTATTTTTCATCATTAATAAGTAATTCTATAGCATTTTGGGGGCAAACACTAACGCATCGACCGCAACCTCTACAATCTTTACTAATAACCGCATGATTACCCTTTAAACTTATCGCATTGACAAAACATATATCTTTTAGGCACGTACCACATCCAATACATTTGTCAGTTACGCGTACTACCACTCCAGGCATTTTCTTTATCTTCGATCCTATTTTAGGTGCTAAGATTGAAGATACTCGCCATAAACAGCAGCATGGATCACAATTACATATACTCAAAAGTTTTTCTCCTGGGCTCACTCCAAGCCACTGTGCATCTAATCTATTCCTACCAATCATCTGAACTAATCCTGCTTCCCTACATTTTCTTAGATGCTCAAAGGCTTGTTCCTTAGTCACTAGCTTTCCTAATTGTGGATTAATACCTAGAACAGCATCTCCAAGAAAAAGGCATCCTAAATCAACCGGATAATCTTGGCAGTTCATACTTGATCTACAGATACAAAAATTCATAATCCAATGATTTTTAGCTTTATTGATGAAATACTCTAATACTTGGGACGGTAAAACATATTCATTATATTCTCCTAAGGGGATATTAGTATCAATTACTTTATCTTGAGGAAGATAAATAATATCATCACCTCTAAAAAGGAGGTAATCAAAAATCTTACCTAAAATCGGAAAATTTGTCAATTTAGCAATAATTTTAATATTTGGGAACGTTTTTTTTAATAATTTGACAAACCATAATGGTCGAGCCATCTGAACACCAGTATTTTTAATAGAATATCTAATTATAATTGCGAATATAATATAAAATATTGATATTGTTAAAAAAACTTAAATTATAGGCGGTTTTCTTTTAGCAACTAAGTTAATATCTCCCATATCATTAGTATAACCCCTTAATAGAAAAGAATAGGCATAATCTTTTTTTGCTTCTAACCTATATTTCCTATGGAGGATAGCAAGTGCAGGTATATCTCCACCTACCCCTTGTTGTTTATAGTCGACATTAAATGTGATAAATTCACGACGTGGTAATTCATGATTATGATTTGCTGCTTCTAAATCTTCCATTGTATACGGCCAAGCACTGATACTAAGATTAGTTCCCCCAACATCTGATATTAACAAACCACTTTTTCCCTCTTCATCTGTCATTGCCACCCATCTTACATCAGTTCTATTTCCATTCTCTTGAGGTTTAATATATGGATGAATTAAATTCTCTACTGAATCTGAATATACACCAACTGCAGCCCCCGTTTTTCTATCAAACATGGTTTCATGAGGTCCTTTTCCATACCACGTCATTTTATTAAATTCCTTTGGAATAGAGGTTTGCATCCCAAAACGAACGATACGTTTGGTAGGAGTGAAATCACTTTTTATAACGATATCCCCATTTCCATAAATAATATATTCTATTTTTAAAGGTTCTTCAGAGTTAATTACTTCAAATTCTACATTTATACGAATAACTTGTGGTTTTATCTCTCTACAAATAATTCTACTTACTACTCTTTTCTTACCTGCATCTCTCCATTTTTTATCAATTACTCGAGCTTGATTTCGTCGAAAATCTATGCCCCCTATATCATTATCTGTTGGTGCTCGCCAAAAATTTGGTATTAGAGCATCAATTAATAATTCTGTATCGTTAAAAGTATAAGATTCAATCACTCCTGTCTTTTTACCAACAATGACATTGAAATTTTCTCCTTTTATTTTAAAATCAATATCTGATTCTTCCATATTGATATTTTTTAATTCACTTATCTCTATTACTGGTTTAATTTGAATGTCATAAGGCATTTTAAATTGATCCCATGCCAATATATGACCTCTTTTAGCCCAAAGTAAATCTTCACCAAGAAGAAAGACAATTTTAAGATGATATTCTGTATTTGGTAAGAGCCCAGAGGGAGTAAAAGGTATAACTACATTCTTAGAATCTCTTGGTTTTATATTGAATCTTCCCATTTTACCTTCTTGGATTTTTATACCATTAGCAGTTAGTTCCCATCTAACATCTACAAAATCTATAGATCTAAAATTGTATTTATTAAGTATACTAACTTTCCCTTTGATTAAATCAACAGGAATTACTTTAATGTTTTGATATACCTTTTTAACTTCATAAAGAGCGGGGTTGGGAGTTCTATCAGGCAAGACAATTCCATTAAGGCAAAAATTATAATCATTTCGTTTATCTCCAAAATCCCCGCCATACCCCCAAAATTCCTTTGCATCTTCAGAAATTTTACGAAGCCCCTGATCTATAAAGTCCCATATAAATCCCCCAAGAACATTTGGATATTTTTCGAATACATCCCAATATTCTTGAAAGTTACCAAGACTATTACCCATAGCATGAGCATATTCACATAACATATAGGGCTTTACTACTCCTTCACTTAATTGTTTGATTTGCCCATATATTCCATACTCCCTATTTTTTACCATTCTTTCTAAATAATATGATGGAGAGTACATATAACTTAGAACATCAGAAACTTCATTGTCAAAATCTTGCTCATAATGAATAGGTCTTGAGGAATCTATTTTGAGTGTTGCGCTCTTCATTTTCTTAAAGTTATCCCCCATACCCGCTTCATTCCCAAGTGACCACATAATTATACAAGGATGATTTTTATCTCTCTCAACCATACTTACCATTCTATCAACGCAGGCGGCTGTCCATTGGGGATCGCTAGCAGGTACAATATCCCTTAATTCATGTGTTTCTAAATTACACTCATCAATGATGTACAATCCATATTGATCACATAATTCATACCACTTGGGATGGTCTGGATAATGACTTGTGCGAACAGCATTAATATTATTCTGCTTTAACAACTTGACATCTTGTACCATTCTACTAAAAGGTATAGCCCGTCCGTGATCAGGATCATGTTCATGTCTATTCACACCCTTAAATTTAATAGATTGTCCATTGATATAAAAACCTCCATCCTCCTTTATCTCAACTTGTCTAAACCCGAACTTACAATGTTCTACCTCAATAAGATCATTTTTATCATTCATTAACTCTAAAATCAGATCATATAAATTTGGTATCTCTACAGACCATTTTTTAGGATTGTCGATTTGACTTTGTAATTCAATTGTCTTTTCTATATTACTTTCAATACTAACGCTTTCTGACATTAAAATCTCAGATTCAGTATAATTTTGCTGTTCATCTAATAATGATATTTTAATTTTAAAATAATCACCATTATCAGAGTCATAATTCCTCACTTTAATTCGGATTTTCATTAATGCATTTTCATAATTTTCATCGAAAGTATTATAAGCGAAAAAGTCTCTAATATGTACTTTTGGTACTGAAAATAAATATACATCTCGATAAATTCCACTCATTCTCCACATATCTTGATCTTCTAGATAACTTCCATCGGACCACCGATATACCTCCACAGCTAAAATATTATTACCTTCTCTTAAATTTTTAGTAATATTATATTCTGTGGGTGTCATTGAACCTTGACTATAGCCAACTTTTTTTCCATTTACCCAAATGTAAAATGCCGATTTAACTCCATTAAAATGAATAAAAACTTCCCGGTTATCCCAATTATCCGGAATAATAAACTCAGTCCTGTAGGATCCTACAGGATTATACTCATGACTAATTTTGGGTATATTTTCCTTCCTCACACTACGCGGATATCTAATATTTAAATAAATTGGGATACCATAGCCATGCATCTGCCAGTTACTGGGTACTGGAATTTCATCCCATTCAATCGCGTTGTATTCAATTTTAAAGAAGTCTTTTGGGCGATCTTGTGGACTTCTGACCCAATTAAATTTCCACTTGCCATTTAATGATTTGTAATATAATGAAGCATCAGGTATTCCTTTCAATGCTGACTCTACATCTTGGTAGGGAATAAGAGTGTTGTGAGCAGGTTCCTTATTTTGCCCGATCATCTCAGCATTTTCCCAATCTAACCTTTCTGGCATTATCTTTCGTTAATTTTTATCATTTAATTGTAGATTAAAAAATCTAAAAAGCTTAAAAAATAATTTGTTTTATCAGATATAATGTTAAATTAAGTCTAAGTGAAATTATTTTGGGATATTGATAACTTATGAATATTAATATTGAATTATTAAAAGAATTTGAAAAGACACTTGACACTATACACCCAGAAAGAGGAAAAATACCTATTAAAATACTTGGATTTGGGGAGATTAGTTTGGTTTTTGAAATTCTTGATGATCCAGCACATTTAGCTTATAAAAGAATACCCATTTTTGACAATGAAAAACAAGTCAAAAGACATATTTGGGCATACAACGAATATTGCAAAATTTTAAGCGAGGAAATTGGTTTAAACCTTCCTGAACATGATGCAATTTGGTTTAAAAATGATAAAGACGAAATTAAATTTTATTGTATTCAACAAAAGATTGATCCTGAAGCCGTTGGTAATAAAGTCATTCACCACATATCTGATAATGAAATTGAAACCTTAGTTATTCTTGCTATGAGAGAATTAAAGAAAGTGTGGACTCTAAATAGAGAAAACCCAAATTTAAATGTTGGTCTGGACGGGCAAATATCGAATTTTGTTGTTGTTAATTATGATCATAATAATCCAAAAATTTATGATACATCAGAATTACTCTATTTAGATACAAGTACTCCCCTATTTCGGAAAAACAATATTGAAGCAATGGAAGCAGAACTATTCCTAAAAAGTGCTCCGTCATTTTTGAGATTTTTAATTAAAGCTTTTTTTATACAAGAAGTAGTAGATCGTTATTACGATTGGAGATTAGTAGCAATAGATTTAATTGCAAATTTTTTCAAAGAACAGAAACCTGAAATAATACCTAGGTTAGTCAGAAGAATTAATCAGTTTTATAGAGAAGAAGCTAAAGAATTCGAAATAGAGCCAATCACGTTTGAAGAAGT
>JAHLWJ010000051.1 GCA_019057975.1 Promethearchaeota archaeon
ATTTCTAAATTTATATGTCATTTTTTTATTTTTTGAGTTTTAAACCCCATTTTTTCATGTCATATTTCAGGTTGTCAACCTTGATTTGACAATTCAATATATGTAAACCAGTATTTAAATGTTGTGATTTTAAAACATAAATATTTTACTGCTCAATAAATCATTAAACTGTTAATCTTTGAAAAGATATTTATAAATAATAATAATATCATAATTATAATAGAAGAAAAAAATCAAAGGATTTTAAGAAGAGTATTATGGCACGAGGGAGCGCACAAATACTAGATGATGATGAAGAATTAGACTTAATTTCCTTTATGTTAGATGCGTGTGGGATCGATGATGGTGACTTCTTTGAGGATGAAAGAACTCTAACAAGGGAGAACTTGGAGAAAAATTTCAAATTCTTAATGAAAATGGTGGAGAGTCGTTCTTCTCGTAGAGCAGCTTACTTTGTCATCGGATATCTTATTCTTATTACAGGCTCAAGAATGTCTGACGACTTACGTTATAAAATATTAAATAATACTAAATGGGAGCATGAAGTGGGCTACTGGTTTAGACAAGAAGATGAAGTTAAAAGAAAAATTTACCTTAATGATTTTAGGGAGAAAATCGAAATTCATAGACCAAATCTTATGTTATATCCAGTGAAATTAAAATACTTTAACAATTTAGATCTCTCAGAAGCTATTATTGGACTTAAAAACTTTCGAAATGCATTAAAATCAGGGCGGATCAATAAAATAAGACACCTAAAAATTGATGGCTGGAATTTAAAGATGGTGCCCGAGGAAGTATTCGAATTGAAAAGATTAGAATCCTTAAGTCTAGAGTCAAATCAAATTACTAATGTCCCTAAAATTATTTCAGAGCTACACTCACTTAAATACTTAAACCTTGAAAATAATAAAATAGGAAATCTTCCTTCTTCTATCTTAAATTTACCATCATTAACATACCTTAACTTAGACTTTAACTTACTCAATCATATTCCAGATTCAATAATTAGATTACCTTCAATAGAAGTTTTAGGATTAAGTCACAATCATATTTCATCTATTCCAGAATCAATAGAAGAAATGAAATCACTTAAAACACTTGCCGTAAATAATAACACTATTACAAAACTACCAAGAACAATAAGTAATCTAAGTTCTCTAAAATTTTTATACCTTAGAAGAAATAAGATAGAATCTATCCCTAAATCTCTTAAAAATGTAAAATTCTCTATTGTACTAAAATAGGAAATTTATAAAAAAAATTATGTTACTTGTCTTGTTGTTATATCTATGTACCGCCTAAATAACCCGTAGAGTGTATTCTTTTAGCTTCCTTATATGTAGTGCCAAAAAGCTCTTGAATTCTTTCATTAATTAATCTAATTCCCTTAGCAGTAGGCTTTTTGTCAAATGCTGTCAATAAGTTAGTAGGTATATCCCATCCAATCTTAATCAATAAGTCACGAGCATTTTTAGAATCTCCAATTAATCTTTTTGCAAGTGGCTTTAAATATTTTTCATGATATAAACTTCTTATACCACCAATCTCCCCCATGAAAGCCTGAAACGCACCTGGGTACAAATACCCCTTAGATTTTGTTAGACCTAAAGCCCTTACTAATGGATCATAACTGTCATAACCATTTTGTATAATAAGAGAAGTAATTAAACTTTTTAAGCTTTTTTTGCCTCTCTCAGTCTTAGCTAGAAATGCAAACACTTCATTAGGTCCGTATCCTTCAAAGAATTCTGCAAGTTGTCCTGGTGTTAATAAGCCATCTTCTATAAGCTCAAATATCTTGCTTATTATTAGCTCTTCTTGTACAATACGGAAAGACTTACCTTCATGACTTATTCTTATAATTATCTTACTAAATATCTCATAAGGTGAAAAATTTCTTAGAAATTGAATTTTTTTACGATCTGAAGAAAATTGAACAATATCGAATTTTTTTAATTCCTCAATAAGATCAATTGATTGAGCACCATCGATATTATATGACCATGCCTTTTCTGTTAATTCAAAATTAGATATTTCGGAACATCCGTTTAAACTATTTAATAAACGGAAATATTTTCCATATTTCAAAACTCTTGGTAAATAAGTTTCAAAGTCAAATCTAGCAATAGGCTCTACAGAATCAATAGCTCTTGTGATCCAGTTAATTATCCAAATGTATTTTTTTTCAATGCCCATATATTTTATAAATAACCTCGTAAAATAATAATTAATTAATTTTGATATTAGTAAGTTACTAATTTTAAAATTATTCTATTTTCAATAAAGAAGAATAATCGTCTCTTTTTTTATTATATTAGTTTTTATTTAAATTTATTTCTAATGATTATTGTTAACTTAATGCAATTAAAAAAAGTTCTATTCAAAAGAAAAGTGTATACTAATTTTAAAATGGTGCGGCTAGCGGGATTTGAACCCGCGTCGCAGGAGTGACAGTCCCGAATGCTTTCGGTTAAGTAGACAAAATTGTAATACTTAAAGACCGGGCATATGAAGGCTTGAAAAATTTCCTCTTGTTATATTTTGTATGGTGTAAGACATTACGGTTTTGGTAAACTATTTGAAATTCCTTTTGGGGTTATGGCTCTGTTAAATGATAAAGAATTTGTTATTAAAAGTCACATATGGAACAAAATTAGTATGGCCCAACCACAATTATATAGATTCAAAATGCGATTATCCCAAAGGTTCAAGGATATCGAATGCTATACAGTCATAGATGATCAGTTAGTTAATATAGCCGTTCAGTTATTCCAATCAACACTATTTAATACCGGAAAAAGTGGAAGACCATTAAAAGAAAGTTTTGTTATCCACGAAAGTCATAAATTATCTCAAGAATTTGCAAGTAAAGCAGATTCGATTGGGGTGTTATATTACAAGGATTAAGGCATTTTAATTAATAACTATGATCAACAAGTATCTCAAGAAGGTATTAATTCTCCCTGTGAAGTGCTTTATAAAATGATATATACATTCTGCTAGATTATTATAGGTAAATTTTAGACAAGCGTATTTAATTTCGATTAAATAGTTTCATTTTTTATTATTTTTTTATTTTGGTTTTAATTCTACTAGTTATGACAGGTGTGCAGATTTTAATCGCTTCTTTATCAGTAAATCGATTTTCTTTAATAAAATATGTGTTATTACTGTAAGGTTTTTTATATCTTCCTAAATGTTCTTTTTCTAACTTTTCCAAAATTTCTCTATATATGTTTTCTATGTTTAAAAAATCGTTTTCTAGATTTAGTCCTTTATTTAGATATTCCACTTCCTCTCTTAGCTTCTTTATCAGTAAGCCGTGACTTTTTCTATTTTTATCACCAAAAGATGAAAATAAATTATCGAATAATCTTCCTACTCTTTCTTGAATATTGTTTACTCCACGATCAACTTCTTTGACATCCGCTTTATATTCATCAGATATAGGTGTTTCCAACACCCATCTATTAAAAAGATATTTTGCATATTTTGTTAAATAAATTTGAATATCACCAATGATATCCTCTTTTAATTCTTCTAAAAAACTAAATCTTCTTTCTTCCAAAATTAACGCATATTTTACAAAATCTCTTGGAATAATTAATTCATATAGCTTATAGAGAGAATTTACCAAACTCTCAAAAAAGAGGATTTATATAATTCTAAAAAAGCAAAATACTCTAATTTTATTTCAACAAGTAATCAATCTGGATTAAGCCTAATGGAGTTTTGAAATTTAAAGTTCTGATATTTATCAAAATGATCACTAAAGAAAAGAATAAAAATGAAAAATTCAAACTTGATCATTTTAATTTGTAGATTCAAAAAAAACTATAGGAAATTGTTACTAAAACCTTTTTAATTAGTTAATGATTAAAACAAATCAAAAGATTTTTTCCAATAAAAAATTTGCAAATTTAGTGCAATTGCGTATAATAATCTTTTAGTCCGAATTAATTTGAAAATTCTTATGAAATGAAAGTTATAATATTAGCAGGAGGATGGAGTACTAGACTTGGTCGTGTTACTGATTTAATTCCAAAACCAATGGTGAAAATAGGAAGTAAACCAATATTATGGCATATTATGAAGATTTATTCTCATTATGGATATAAAGATTTTATAATTTGTTTAGGTGTGAAGGGAGAAATTATAAAAAGCTTTTTTTATAATTACAATGTTCACTATAATAATTTCACTATAAATTTTAAAAATGAAAAAATTAAATTCCATGATTTTCATGATAAATTAGATTGGAGAGTAAGTTTAATTGACACAGGTTTGAATACCTTAAAGGGTGGACGAATAAAAAGAATTGAAAAGTATATTGATCCTGATATGAACATGTTAACATATGGAGATGGTTTAGCTGATATTGATATCAATGATTTAATTAAATATCATAAATCCCATGGAAAAACTTTAACTATTACAGGAGTTCATAAACCATCTCGTTTTGGGGAATTATATGAAATAGAGGGAAAATTAATAAAATTTAAAGAAAAACCACAATCATCAATAGGAATAATAAATGGAGGTTTTATGGTTTTTAATAATAGTTTATTAGATTATCTTAATACAGATGAAACCTGTGATTTTGAACATGTGGTACTAGAAGAATTAGTTAAAAAGGGAGAAGTAATGGTATATAAACATAATAAACATTGGGATTGTATGGATGATGAAGTTGATATTGATTATTTAAACAAATTATGGAATACAAATAATGCATTTTGGAAGGTTTGGATGTGAAAAGGGTTTTTGGAGGATTTTTTGAAGACAAAAAAATTCTAATTACAGGACACACTGGTTTTATTGGTTCTTGGTTAACCATTATTCTTAATGAACTTGGGGCTAAACTAATTGGATATGCTCAACCTCCTTATACACGTAAAGGTAATTTTGTTCAAGCTAATTTAGAAACTAAAATTAAAAGTATTATTGGAGATATAAGAAATTATGATAGAGTTAAAAAAGTTATTAAGAATTATCAACCCGAAATAATTTTTCACCTAGCAGCTCAACCAATTGTGGGGAGATCGTATAAAAATCCAAAATTAACTTTTAATACGAATATTTCTGGAACTATAAATGTATTTGAGGCTTTTAAAAAATCGGCTGATTCGAAAATAATTATTAATCTTACTAGCGACAAATGTTATGAGAATTTAGAATTAAAAAGAGGATATACTGAAAATGATCGACTTGGTGGTTATGATCCCTATAGTTGCAGTAAGACTTGTTCAGAAGTTATAACAAACTCCTATAGAAAATCATTTTTTAATGAAAATCTAAATGAAAATAAAAAAAAAGTGTCTTCTGTAAGGTGTGGAAATATAATTGGAGGAGGAGATTGGCAAGAGGATCGATTAATCCCTGATCTTATGAGAGCAATAGACAATGATTCAGATTTAATTATAAAAAATCCAAATTCTTTAAGAGCATGGCAATATATTTTAGAACCACTTCGAGGCTTTTTAATATTAACTATGAAAATGTGTGGGGACGGTAATATTTATTCAAGTGCTTGGAATCTCGGACCAAATCAGAATGATAATTTTAAAGTAATAGAGGTAATTGAAAGATTTATTAAATGTATAGGGAAAGGGCGTTACAAAATCCAATTTAGAAGAGGTGAAGATTATTTTCATGAAACAAAATTATTAAAATTAGATATTTCTAAAGCTAAAGCATATCTAGAATGGGAGCCAATACTAAATTTTGATGAAGCTATAGAATTCACATGTAAGTGGTATTTAAATGAAAATATTGATTATGATTTTAATGTTAAACTTATAGATGAATACTTTAAAAAAAATATACCATAATCTTATGAAATTTATTAAAACCAAAATGAAAAATCTATATGTAATTAAACCAGAACCTATTATAGACCATCGAGGACAGTTTGTCAGGGTTTTCTGCAAAAAAGAAATGATAAAAATTGGTCATAATAAGGAAATCGTTAATATTAATCATTCAATGACTAAAAAGAAAGGTTCTATTAGAGGATTACATTTTCAATTTCATCCCAAAGCAGAAATTAAAATTGTGCAGTGCATTACTGGCTCTGTCTATGATGTAGCAGTCGATATCAGGAAGAATTCAAAAACTTTCTTACACTGGTATGGAGATGTATTATCTGCTAAAAATATGAAATTATTGTATATCCCAGAAGGATTTGCTCATGGCTTTCAAACCCTTGAAAATAATTCTGAAATTTTATATTTTGTAACTGAATTCTATTTTCCTGAGTATGAAGGCGGAGTCTTATACAATGATTCTAAATTAAATATTAAATGGCCCTTAGAAGTTACAGATATATCAAAGAAAGATCGAGAGATAGAATTATTAGATGATGATTTTAGAGGAATTCAAATAAATTTCCTATAAAAATATGAAACTTATAAAAATACTAGTAACAGGAGCAACAGGTTTTATTGGAAATCATGTTATAAAAGAATTATTAAAAACTTCTAACTATGAAATCATCGCTACATCAATTGATCTTGCTAATAAAATTAAAAAATTTGAATGGTGCAATGAAGTAGAATATATTCAAAGTGATTTGAATGAATCAAAAGAAAATTATTTCAATTTTTTTAAAAAGCCAGAAAAATTAATACATTTAGCTTGGGAAGGTTTACCAAATTATAATGAATTATTTCACATTGAAAGAAATCTATTTTCAAATTATTATTTTTTAAAAAACATCATAATAAATGGTTTGAGAGATGTTAATATAATTGGCACATGTTTTGAATACGGATTAAAAGAAGGGTGTCTATCTGAAGACTTGGAAACTAATCCCGTTCTCCCATATGCAATTGCAAAAGACACATTAAGGAGATTAATAGAAGTTTTAGGGAGAAAATATAGCTTCAATTTTAAATGGATTCGACCCTTTTACACGTATGGTGAAGGCCAAAATCCTAAATCGTTATTACCTCAATTAATTAAAGCGTTAGATGAAAACAAAGAATTTTTTAACATGACTGGGGGTGAACAATTAAGAGATTACATACCTGTAGAGAAGCTTGCAGAGTATATTGTAAAGATATCTCAGCAAAATGAAAAGAATCTTATAATAAATTGTTGTAGTGGAAATCCAATATCTATCAGAACCTTTATTGAAAATTTTTTAAAAGAAAAAAAAAAAAGAATTAAACTAAATTTGGGATATTATCCTTACCCTAATTATGTACCGATGGCTTTCTGGGGTGATATAGCTAAGCTGAATCGTATTCTTTCCACCTATGACAATAAGAATAAAAATGGATAGCTTAATAATAAAATCTTCAATATTGATTGGTAAAAATTTTATTCATTACAATTTTTCTATGTAAAGAAGGTCCAATCAAATTTTCTATAATTTTACAGTGTTGTATAGGGTATGATTAGATACAAAGTAAATTTTTGAATAATTTTTTCTATACTTTCGTTTGATTCAGAAGTGATGAAAAACACTAAGCATTGAAATTCTATATTCGCTTAGATTATACATATTTTCTTCCCTATTATATGAATTAAGCTAACAAGTTTCCAGAGGCTAGATTTTAGTTATCTTTCTAATTAGTTTCAATGAATTTTGAATCTAACTTCTGGATTTTATTCAACTCAATCTTATAAATCAATTTTTTTGACAAATTAGGAAATATTTAAATTCTATCTTGATATAATCTTCTATTGAGATTCAATAAATACAGATTTTTAATTATTTAAACGAATAATCTAATTTAAAAAAGAATTATACAAAGATGATGAACTAATGGAATCTAAAAAAAATATAGAAAATGATAGATATATACGATTGCAGGAGAAAGCTAAAGAGATCCTTGCTAAAATGAATGCAGATTTTGAAAAGGAGGTTCAAGAAAAAGGTATCAAGCCACAAAAGTTTGATCCTTCTCAAATGTTAATTCCTACAAAAAAACTTAGAATTAAAACTCGTATACCCGTATCTTTTTCTCCAGAGGTGAAGAAAAGATTAAGACAAGATAAAACTTTGGAAAAATCAAAAAGACCATCACTCATTGTTAATTTAAAAGATCCTATATCTACACATGCTAAAATATCAATCCAAAAGGAAATAAAGGAAGAGAAGAAGGAAGAAAAAAAGAGATTAATGATCGTTGACGCTCCAAGATCACATGTTTCATCAATTTCCCAATCCATGAAAGTTGAAAATCCCCTAAATAGAGATGTTTTACTAGAGAAAATCAAAAGAAGAAAAACAATAAAAACTCGGAGGAGATCACGTCAAAAATGACAAACATCGATGATGAATTGGTAACGAATTTAGCTCTTGCTCTTTTCCAAGGAAACAAAGGCGGTAATTTTACGGGTTTAAGTTCACCTCATATAGAAAATGTAGCTTTTCATGATTTCTCAGAATACGTATATATAATTGATCCAATTATTCTACCAACCCCACCATTTGATATAACACAATTACCGATTAATGAGGAACTCGAACCTGCCGATAGGTTATTTTTACAAGATTTAGAAACCAAAATTTTTGTTATTCTTGAAGGTTTCTTTATGGGTAACGACCCAATATGTGCTTATATTTTCCCTTATCATAGAAGATTGAGAATAATTAACCGTATGGTTACAGCTTTAATTATGAATCGTATTGCCTATGAAGAATTATTAGCATTACACACAAAAGCACGATTTATAAGTAGGTTTTCTAAAAAGGTATTTATTGATTCATTAACAATCGTAGGAGGTTCTGGTGATCCATGGAATGGATTTTATGCTGTGGACCCCGAACCTGCCCAATGGGATATGAGGTTAACAGATGCAGTATTGATGGCAGGCTGGGGGACTATCGCTGAGAATGCAAAGGCTCGCTGGACAGAATATTTGGACAACCTACTTGAAGAGCAGAGAAAAAAATATATTGCAGCACCAATGGAAATCCCAATGTCTTATGATTTTGAACTTTATAACCCGACTACCTGGAACCTAGGAATTAGAGTAGTGTATAGACAAGAGTGGAGACCTTTAGGTAATCAACGAGGAGAAATTGTAAAAACAATTCCACTTGGTCCGAAACAGGTTGAAAAGGTTACAACTAAAATTATCCGTCGTATGAAAACAACTAGAACAGCTGAGACACTAAAAAGTGTTGAGACAACTTCTGAAGTGACTGATACAACTAAGGATTCAACTGAAATTGTTAATGAGGCTGCAAAAACATATGGTTGGAACGTGGAAGCAGAAGCTTCAGTAGGATTTGCTGGAATCTCCGCTGGGGTTTCTGGAGGTAGTCATGAAGAAAATGAAGAAAGATCCAGCGAGGCAAGTAATCATCTTACTGAAGCAATGCAAAAAACTGCAAGTAAAATAAAGACAGAAACGAAAATGGTAGTAAGCACTGAATCAGAATCTACTTATGAATCAGAAACAGCATCTGAAATTGTTAATCCTAATGAAGAAATTCCTATAACTTATGTTTATAGCAAATTTTTGCGCCAATATGAGGTTTTTACTAGTGTTGCAGAAGTACAAAACGTGATTATGGTTGCTGAAAGAATCCCAAATCCACATGAAGTGAATTTTGAATGGGTTAAACGAAACGATTGGATAATTGCTAAGGTTCTTTTAGATGATTCTTTTCGAGATGCTTTATCATCTATTAGTCAAGCTCCGAAACCTATTGATTACTCACAAATTACTGACACATTAGGATCAAAATTAGAAAGTATTGTTGGTACAGGCGAAGAAGAAGGATTTCTTGAGAGATTTGCTGGAAAACTACAAGGGGGGAGCTTATCATTAGCTGGTGTAGATATGATCTCAGATGCACAAAGTAATTATCGAGAATCACTTCAAAGAAAATTCGAAACTAATCGCGAGATTGAGCTTGTTGAGATAAAACGTGATAGACTTTATCAACATATTCGTGATAACATTCTCCATTATTGTAGGGCAATTTGGAATCATGAAGATCCTCAGCAGAGAATATTAAGGTATAAAAAACTCGAAAAACATGGTGGTATTAAAATTCCTCTCGACTGGGAATTTACAGGTACTTTAGGTTATACAAGTGATAGTGATGCTGAAGTAGATGACATGGAACTCTTATTGAATGAAATTGAGAGATATGAAACTGATGAGGAGGAAGACACAAATTTTGAATTAGAAGGAGAGTTTATCGGAGATAGTGACACATCAGTTTATATTACTGATCTTATTAATCCTGCGGGGTTAATAGGGTACCAGGGTAATTATGCCATATATTTAGTAAAACCATCATTTCTGGACAGTGATTTATATAAAATATTACAAATTATGAAAACTCCTTATCTATATTATCCACCGGAGGATGATACAAATGGAGAAATTGGACCAATTCTCATGGACCCAGAATTAAAAAGATTAACTATAGAAGTAGAAACTTCAGGTAAAATCCCGGATGATGATGATGATGATGATGATGAGAAAATTTCTATGATCGATTATATACCAGAATTACGAGCAAGACACGCTGCTGCCATACTTGAGGGAGATGATGCTGTAGATGATTTATTTGATGATGTGGAGTTATTTAAAAAGTATTATCCAGAATATTTACTCAGAAAGAAACGAACTCGAAGATTTTTACTCGATACATATAATCTAGTAATCGATATCGAACCTGGAATGGGTACTGCTCTTGAAACCTTTAAACTTGCTCATCGGGGAATCGATATATTAAAAACTCTAGAAGAGAAGAAAGCAATTGAATTAGAAAATAAACGTAGGGAAGAATTATTGAAAGAAAAAAAATATGACGCGAAATATTGGCCAGGTGCTCAAAAAGTGGTAATATTTGATACAGAAGAAAAAGAGACAAGTAAGAAAGATGAGAAAAAAACTGGTTAAATTAACTATTGCATTAGAGGAACTTGATATCAAGACTATTCAGGAACTTCTTGATAAATGTAGGACTCGGGCTAGTCGAAGAGAATTTGTTAAAGCTCTTGAGATCACGGATGTTGAATTGGAGAAACTGGTTAAAATTGCGAATTTAATGCGAGTTGAAGGGATTGATGAAAAAGACGCAAAATTGTTAATTAAAGTAGGAATAGATTCAGTGAAAGAGCTCTCAAGAAGGAATGCACAAAATCTCTACAAGAAATTTGAAGATTATGCTGAAACGAAAAAGATAAAAATTCCAAAAGATACAGAAATTGAAAATTGGATTGAACAAGCAAAACTTCTTAGCCAGACTAAAGAAGATTAAAACAAATTCCCTTAATTAAATCAAATATAGATTTCGTTAAAAAAAGTGGTGAAAATATAATTATGGCTGTAGATGAGACCGGCAGAAGTACAGGTAATAATTCTAAAAAAGTAAATCAAACAGGAGCCCAACCAATGAATAGATCAACCTCTGATGCATCTGATGGATTTCAGATGTTCTGTAATCATTTATGCCAATATTATAAAAGAAAAGAAGGTATTCGGAAGACAATTAAAGAATGCCTAGAAGAGGAAGTTAAGTCAATTGCAAAAAATACTTCAAAAATATCTAAGGAAACCAATGCTACTAATAATACTAGTACTACTAAGAAATCAGATGCTGAAAAAACTAAAAAATATCAAGAGAAAATTGCCACGTTCAATACTGAATTTAAAAAAAAAGAGCTTGATTTTAAAAAAATTACCGAACTTATACAACAAAAAAGATATATTAGGGGAAAAAAAAAAGATCAATTAATGGGGGGATCATCGTGGAAATTTGCACAGGAATTAGCAAAGAGAATTGACGATCCTGAAATTATGGCATATTTAAAAGATCTCGTTCAAAATTGTGGAGTATGGGTAGATAATAAGGATAAAATAAAATTACCAATAGCTTATCCTGGATCTGTCAGAAAACACGCCGGTATGGGAAATTTTAAATCGATGGATGAAAGAGGATTTAAATTCGATCAGAACCCAATTAATAACCTTAGAGGGCAAAGGATTCAAGGATCATCCCCTTATAAAGCAAGGAAGATTGGTCCTGGTTTTGAAGCATGTCATATATGGTATGATACGACAAAAGCTCCGCCAATCTTCACTTTCATTCCAAATATCGTATGGTTGCCGCAAATAGTTGCTAGACTTAGTGATAAGTTTCAAAGTGTAGAAAATGTATTTTTCCCTGCATTACTTAAGCGTATTTCATATGAGATTTATGAGAGAAGAAATAGTAGAGATGTGTTACTTGAGGGTTGTTGGGAGGGAATGGAGGAAGGAAGAGGTCCAAGTGCACTCGATGACTTTAAACCGAGTAAAGAAAATACTATCAATGCATTTAGCTTAAAAGAGAAGATTATTAAAGAGACTAATAATCGAATCCTAAGAATTCTAGAGAATATTAAGGCATTTAAAAACCAGGAAAAGAAAAAAGGAAAAGACAAGATTCCTAAGGATCTGTTAGAATTTGTCGAGGAAGTTCAAAGTGGAAAAAAAAAAGTAGATATACCTAATATAATACCAAAAAAACAACGAAAAGAATTTGAAAAATTAAATAAACACGACTTAGCAGGATGGATATATAAATACTACATCGATTTTCCTAAAGATAAACCTAGTCCAATAAAAGCTAATTCCAATAACGAATGCTGGTGGGATGATGAATTTTTATTTTGGATTTATTCAGAGCAAAATCGAGGGGATACAACTGTCCCAAAAAGATTTTATGATAAATTTAAACGTAATTATTTAGCTGAATTAAAGAAATTAATTTTAAGCGATGAAAAAAAAATTTATGATCTTGAGAATTTTCTCACTAACTATCAAAAATACTTAGACAAAAGAATTCAACGACAAAAAAAGAAAGAAGAACAGAAAAAGCCAATCCCGCAAGAAGAAGAGAAAAAAAGCGAGGAAGAGGAAAAAGAAGTCCATAAAAAAAGTTTTAAACAAATTGAAGAAGAACATCAAATCGAGCAACAAGAAGAGGAAAAAATGGATCTTCAAGAACAAAAAGAGGAAAAAATGGATCTTCAAGAACAAAAAGAGATGAAAACACCAGGATTTAAAAAAAAAGAAGGAAGTGACCCTCAAGTTGAATCCAAAGTCCCAGTAATGACTCCGGATCAATTAAAGGAATTTGTTATTAGACTATGCAACAAGAAAGGATCTGCTACAGAATTTTATACTGAATTGGAAGAAGAAAATGCACCAAACTAAAATAATTTCTTTTTTTTTTTTTTATATTTGATCATATTTACAGTTGAAATATAGAACCAAGCGAAAATTGCATATACCGTTATAGGTTAATTATATAATTCATAAGCTTAAATCTCAATGAATCTAGCTAGCAGTTCATTTGAATTTGAATCTGTGAAAAGTTCCCTATTGAATTTTATTTATGGAATAAGATGTACAAATAATCATAATAATTCTGCTTTAAACATATTTGTAATGACTTTAAACCTGACTATAATATTTTTTCTTGTTCCCTCATTTTAAGGAGTGATTCTTCAATAGAAAGTGGTTTAACCTTCAACAATCGTTTTGCTTTATTAACATCTAAACAACAACACATAGGTCTTTTAGCTAACTGTTTGATCATTTTACTGGTAATAGGTGTTATATACTTTTTGTCAACATTAAAAATTTCAGCAATTTTAAGAGTAAAATTATACCGATTTACACATTCTCTACCAACTGTGTGAAAAATACCATTTATTTTTGATTTTGTAATAGATAATAGAAAATTAGCTAAATTATCTGCTAAAGTAGGAGTGCTATATTGATCTGTAACAATTTTTAAGACCTCTTCATTTCTCAATTTATTAAGTGCCCAAATTACAAAATTAATTGTTTTTTTAGAACTTGATACTTGTCCTTTAAGTTCACCTGGATTCCAACCAAAAACTAGACTTGTTCTTGCTATAACAAAATTAGCCCCAGAATTTGCAATTCCTTTTTCAGCTTCAAGTTTAGTAATACCATAATAATTTAAAGGATTTGTTTTACTTTCTTCATTGTATTTTCTAGAAGCTCCATCAAATACATAATCTGTCGAGATATAGACTAATTTTGAATTAATTTCTTTACATAGATTTGCAATAAATATGGGAGCTTCAACATTTACACTCCAAGCCTCATCTTTATGCGTTTCACAATAATCAACATCTTGAAGAGCAGAGCAATCTACTATTACATTTGGTTTAATCTCACTTATTAAGGATTCAGTTTTAGTTTTATCTGTCTTGTCTAATTGACAAATTTCACAATTATCAATTGATATGGGGCGATTTTGGTAAGTACCATAAACTAAATACGTTTGTGATGCTAAATTTGCTAATTTGTAACCTGTAAGCCCACTTGCACCAATTACTAATAAAACTTGCATAATTATTTAGGTTTTTTAAAAATTATAAATATTAAATATTATTATATAAAAATTGCTGATCCAATTCCAAAATTTTTTACTTACTGAAAAAAAGGTTATCAAAATTGATTGAAGGCATTATTTTAAAAGATATTTCTAAATTTGTGGATGAGAGAGGATACTTTTCAGAACTTTTTCGAGGAGATTGGAAAGATATATTATTAGATGATAAAATAATCCAATATAATCTCTCCTTTAGTTATCCGAATATTGTAAGGGCATGGCATAGACATTTAAGAGGGCAAAATGATTATATTATTTGCGTTTCTGGAGCAGTTAAGGTATGTGTGTATGACGATCGAAAAGGTTCGGAAACATTTGGAGAAATTGATGAGATTATACTTAGTGAAGAATCATTTAAACTTGCTAAGATACCTGGTATATTATGGCATGGATACAAAGCAATTGGAACAAAACCGATTATAATTCTGTATGGAGTGAACAATCTCTATAATTATAAAACCCCTGATGAAGAAAGAAGGAAATGGAATGATGATTCAATAATCCCTAAATCAATTAATGGAAAAACAAACGATCCTAGAGTTGGTAAACCATGGGATTGGTATTTTTCACCAAATAAATAATTAAAAGAAATCATCCATAGACTTATAAGAGCAGATTAAATGAAAGTTTTAGTTGCAGGAGGAGCGGGCTATGTTGGTAGTATTTTAATACCGCATCTTCTCAAAGAGGGATATGCTATAATTTGTTTAGACAAACTATTTTTTGGAGAAGAACCAATAGAATCTTTTAGGGATGAAATAGAACTCATAAATGAAGACATCAGGACATTTAATCCTTCAATTTTAGAGGATATTGACATTTGTATTAATCTTGCAGCAATTTCACAACCGGATCAAACTAAGACAATTCATACGAAGTTATATTATGAAATCAACCATAAAGGTTGCGTAAGATTAGCCAATCTATGTAAGGAAAAGGGGGTCAAACGATTTATCTTTACATCAACTTGCAGCGTATACGGATTTCAAAGAGACTTAATTACAGAAAAAAATGATCCCAATCCTCTTGAAGCATATGGTAAATCAAAAGTATTAGCAGAAAGAGATATACTTAATTTAGCTGATAATAACTTTTCAGTAACTATTTTAAGACCAGGAACTATGTATGGTTTCTCACCAAAAATGAGATTTGATTTAGTTGTAAATGGAATGGTTTGGGCACTGCATAAAACTAAAAAGATTAATGTTATGAGGGATGGTATGCAATGGAGACCTGTTGTTCATGTAAATGATGTAGTGACCCTTATATCTAAATTAATCAAAACAAATAAATATAACATACAAAAAGAAATATTTAATGTTGGATCAAATGAACAGAATTATCAAATTCGGGCATTAGCAGAACTGATTGGTGATTCAATAGGGATAGATTATGAATTAGGTTGGTATGGAGAACGTGATTCACGTTCATATCAAGTTGATTTTTCAAAACTTAGAAATAAATTAGGTTTTAAATTCAAACATACTGTTCCAGAAGCAGCAAATGATATCTATAATGCATTAAATGAAAAAAGAATGATAAAAGATGAAAAGACATCAGTTATTAATTGGTATAAGAAATTGAGCAATGATGGAGTTGTAAAACTTCTGTACTCTTAATTAATTTAAATAATGAATTTTCTTGTTTAACTAATTCATTACTTCTTATTATTTTGGCTTTTAAAATTACAACATCTTAATAAAGTTTTGAAAGTTCCAGCATCTGACCAAAAACCTTGGACGATTTCCGTTTTTACAACACCCAATTTAATATAATGATTATTAACATCTGTGATCTCCAGTTCTCCTCTTTTTGAATATCCAATATTGGTTTTCACCTTCTCGATAATATTAAATATTTTCTCATCATAGAGATAAAATCCTGTAACACAAAATTTAGTTTTAGGATGCTTTGGCTTTTCTTCTATATTAATTATTTCTCCTTTCTCGTTAAATTCAGCTACACCAAATCTCTGTGGTGTAGAAACTTCTTTTAAAAACAAATAACATCCATATTTATTATTTTTTTCAAATTCCCTTACAGCATTAACAAATGAATTTTCAAATATATTATCACCTAAAATAACTGCAATTTTATGCCCATTCACTAAATTTTTAGTCAAATATAAGGCTTCAGCAATACCAGCAGCTCCTTTTTGGTAAACATAACTAAAATTTGCATTGAATTCTGAACCATCACCCAGTAACCTTATAAAATCACCAACGCTCTCTCCACCAAGTACTATTGTAATATCTTTAATTCCAGATTTTGTAAGAGTTTTAATGACTTTATAAATCATGGGTTCATCGAAAACAGGTAATAGATGTTTATTTGTTACTTTTGTAAGAGGTGATAATCTTGTGCCAAATCCTCCTGCTAAAATAACTCCCTTAATAATAATTCACTACTTATTTATCAATTCTTAATAGTAACCAAAAATTCTTTCTAAGATTTTTTATTTTTTTTCTCTAATATTTTTTTCTCTAATTGAAAATTCAACTATTAAAGTATCCAGTACAATATGAATAATTTAATAAGATACTAGTTTGAAGAAAGAATTTAATTATTCAATTTTATTAACTAAAAAACCAATTCCTGCCCATTTTTCATTCACATCACTTATAATCTCCTTATGCTCAAATTTATTCTTAATTTCATTCCAAAATTTTGACACTTGACACTTCTCTTCATCAAGGTGTTTAACAATATCATGAAAAGCAATAATCCCATCTTCTTTAACATATGGGAAAAAATTTTCAAAATCCTTTTTTACGCCATTATAAGAATGATCTCCATCAATAAATATAACATCAATATTCCTACCTTTTAAAATTTTTTCAACTTCATTAATAGCTGAAACTGAGTGAGAATCCTCACGAATAAGAAAAATTTTTTGATTTTTTGATTTAAATGATTTGTAGAAGAGAATTTTAGCAGGGAGATATCCTTCTCCTTTACGAATTATATATGATAAATTTGTGATGGGTAAATCAATTGATATAATTATAGCATTAGGATTAGCACATTTCGATAAGAAAAATAATGTTCCTCCATCAAAAGTTCCAATTTCTAAAATTACTTTTGGATTTCTACTCTTATAAAACTTACTAAATTCAATAATTTCTTTCTTTTTTTGATACAAAACTATCTGTATAAAATATCCAGTATTTTTAAAAAAAGAGTACTTGAATGAAATAATAAGCTTATATAGATCTTCTAAACTTTTGCATTTTACACTTAATTTCTTTAGTTTTAATCCTGCCATAAAAGATATTAATCTATGATAAATTTGTGATGGAAAAATATTATTGATGAATTTGACTTTATAGATTCTTTGTAAAATTTCTATTAACCTTATATTAACTATCATATTGGAATGAAAAATTAAAAATTTCTATGATTATATGATTAGAAAAATTAGTATTAGATATGAATTTTTATTAAATATTAATGAATTCCAAAAATATTCAAATTAAAATGATAATATTCTTTCAAAAAAATATTTAATTAGAAACTTTTAATAATTTATAGATCTTATGCAGTTCATATATTAATTTAATTTCTTTCAGTTTCAATCTTAGATGGAAAAATTAGTTTCGATTATAATCTTAAATTATAATTCTAATCTTCTTACCATTGAATGTTTAAAATCATTAAAGAATCAAAATTATATAAATTTTGAAATTCTACTTGTGGATAATGGTTCAACAAATGAAAACTTCCTCAATTTAATTGAGAAACTAGATCAATTTAAATCTAACTTAAAGATTAATCTAATTCGGAGTAAAAAGAATCTTTTTTTTGCCGGTGGCGCAAATAAAGCAATTAAAATGGCGAAAGGGGATTATATTTGCTTATTAAATAATGATGCAGAAGTAATGCCAGATTTTATAGAAAAAATGGTGGACTTTTTAGAAGAAAATCCTCAAGCAGGTATGATAACACCAAAAATCAAATTCCATCCAGAAACAGATTATATATGGTCAACTGGAGGTATTGTGAGTATGGGTTCAGCAGATGTTGGCACGATTAGAGGTTTTCTAAAGTATGATCCAGATAACCAAAAATATAATGAAATTGAGACCACCGACTTTGCTCCAGGAACTGCATTATTTGTTAAAAAAAAATATCTCAAAAAGATTGGTTTAATTGATGAAGTTTATTTAATGTATTGGGAGGATCCTGATTGGAATTTCAGAGCAAAAAAAATTGGTTATGAAAGTTACTATGTTCCTACAACAATTGTTTACCATAAAGTCCCAATTGATCACAGCAGATATTTTAAGAAGAAATCATGGTTTGATTTCTTCTTCATAAGAAATAGACAACTTTTAATGTGGAAATTTGCAACTTTGAAGGAATTGTTAATTTTCTATCGAAATTTCATTCATGATTTTGTATCAGAACTACGAGAAGATTTAAAGAAGAAAGATTTTTGGAATATAAATTTAAAAATGCATTCTTTATTGAAAGGATTTAAAATTGGGTTAAGGAGAAGGTTCCATCGATCGTGTAAAAAAAGTATGCTTAAAGATTACAAATACGCAAAAAAAAAATTTCCTCACTTCTAACTTAATATATAATTCATTTTGTATAATTCGGAATTGAACGTGCTGTTAAACAATTCGTACCTAAAATTAAAGAGGTTGGAACCGTTCTGTAGGAAAATAACACATTTTTTTCTTTTTTATATTTTAACTGAATTTAAAAAACATAATCTTTTAATCCTATAATATTCATCTCTTTTCTTTAAAAAAATAATATGTGCTCATAAGACTTAACATTATATTAAGACAAAAATTTATTTATGTTTAATTCTTCAATTTATTTATAACATTCTTCCACTAGACATAATTTGGTATTTTTTATAATGTCTAATCTACGAAATCCACAATATGATGCTTGGTTGCACTGGATTCCTACGTTTCAATGTAATTTAAAGTGTAATTACTGTTTTCTTGAAAAAGTAAATCCATCAGATATATGTACAAAAAATTATAACATTAATATTTCTGCTTTAAAAAATACTCTTAACAATTCAAATAAGATTTATAGAATTGATTTTACAGGTGGAGAACCTTTTTTAGTTCCAAATATAGTTGAACTTTGTATTGA
>JAHLWJ010000320.1 GCA_019057975.1 Promethearchaeota archaeon
AATATTTACAATAAGAACGATTTGAACCGTAAAACGTAGAATCGTTATCAAAATAATATTTAATATATATTTTTCTATATTTAAAGATGAAAATAGCAAAAACAAACCTATAAATATAGATAATAATCCTCCAGTTTGGGAAAAAATAGGATAATCTAATTGGGTAATATTTGCTCCTAACAAATTAAATAAAGGAACAATTAAAAAGATCATTAAACACCCAAATAAAATCTCATATGCGCCTCCAATTAAGGAGAAAATCTTCAATAATTTTTTAGCCTTTTTTTCTTCCATTTTTCACACCAAAATATATTAATTTATCGCCCTATAAATTTAGGTTCTTTCTTTTCAAAAAACGCTAGTAATCCTTCAGTGAAATCTACTGAATCAAATGCTTTAAATAGGGCATCAGCTTCATTATTAAGAGCTTGTAAAGTTTTATCTTCAAGGACTTTATTAATAATTAATTTTGCTAATCCAATTGAAAATGTAGGGCCTTTCGCTAATTTTTCAGCAATTTCCATAACTCTGTCCATAAATGAATCAGCAGGAAACACATTATTAATTAACCCCATCTTTAAAGCTTCCTGAGCACTAAATGTATCACCAAAAAAGATCAATTCTTTTGCTTTATGTATCCCTACTATTCGTGGGAGGATATATGTGGAAGACATTTCAGGAACAATCGCTCTTTTCATAAAAAAGGTACCAAGCTCAGCATTATCAGCAGCATAAATTAAATCACAATTTAGAGCGATATTTAAACCTCCACCTAAAGCAAGACCATTGATGGCAGCAATTATTGGTTTTGGAGTTTGTTGCATTTTTAATACTAATCTTTTTTGAGACACATCGAGTTCCAATTCTCCCGATTGCATCTTTCCTCCGTCTTCGACACTATCAACATCCCCCGCCATTCCCTCGCTAGCTTGGCTAAAATCGCCTCCAGTAGAAAAAGCACGGCCTTTTCCTGTGATAATAGCCGCTCTTATTTCCTTGTTATTACCAACTTCATCTAACGCTTCATAAATTTCATCAAACATTTTACCATTTATAGCATTTAATTTATACTCACGATTAAAAGTAATAATTGCTATTTTATTCTTGATTTCAAATAAAAGATACTTAAATTCCATAAACTTCACCTCTATATTATAAAAAAATTCTTAAATATAAAAAAAATAAAAGATATTAAATATTAATTATATTTTGAGCTATTTCATTAACATTTGAAGCTTCAGCATGTCAGTCATTGGACCTTTTGCTTTTAACTTCCCTCCCATAAACGCTTTAGTAGGGCTAAGTTCGCCGTCCATTATGTCAATGATGACCTGACTTGCCGTGGTAATTGTTATATCGGGACTATCTGTGTTTCCTTCTTTAATTTCGCATTTTGCATTATCAAAAATTAAATAGTAGTTTTCCGTGTCCGTAAATACGAATTGAAGTACTTTCTTGTATCCTTGAAATCTATCAGCCATGGTAGGGTCATCTAGCTTTGAAACCATCTTTTGAATTCCTTCAACTAATTCTTCATTTGCCATTTTTTTTACCTCCTTTTATAATAATTCAAATAAAAAAAAAATAGTTATTTTCCTTTCCATTTTGGTTCTCGATTACCTTCCATGAAAGCGGTGAACCCTTCAATAACATCTTCCGAGTGGAATAGTTCCCAAAAGGGGTCCCATAAGCTACCAATTGCTCTGGTTCTCGTATAATGGTTTCCTTGCTGGAACCATTTCTTTGTCCATTTATGACTTAATGGTGCCACTTTTCTCATTTCATTTGCCATTTCCATTACCGCATCATGTAATTGGTCATGAGGGACTACTTTGTTAACCAAGCCCATTCGAAGGGCTTCTTGAGCTGATATTATTTTACCGGTCAAAAGTAACTCCTTCGTATATCGCATTCCAATCAACTCGGGAAGCAATAGAAATGCCACACCGCTAGCTAAACCCCTACGATTTTCCCAGAAACCCATTGCTGCGTCGTCGGCTGCAATTGCACAATCGCACCATAATGTAAGTTCTAAACCACCCGCATACGCATAGCCGTTTATAGCTGCAATTAAAGGTTTGGGATAGCGAGCCATTAATTCACAAGGCTCGAGCAGGATTCCAAGAAAATCTGCTAAATTCGTAAATCCCGCATTTGCCATTTCTTTTATATCAAGTCCAGCTGAAAAGGAACTTTTTCCTTTGATTTTTTCATCATTTCCCGTTAATACAAGTACTCTAATGTCAATATCATCTATAGTATCCACCAATACTTGACCAATGCTCAACCAAACATCTCTGCTTAAAGCATTCCTTCTTTGAGGGCGGTTGATAGTAATCCAGCCAACTTCATTTTCCACTTCAAATTTAATCTCTTTATATGACATTTTTTTACCTCCTTTATTATAATTTATCTGCTTCTTCCTTTGTTGGCCCCCTTACTGCAGGTGGTAGCATTCGGGTATCGACATCTTGCATGAATTCATTTCGACCTATAAATAGTTTCAAGATGTCATTTGAGCCTCCAGCAATTTGCATTAAGGCAGCGTTCTTTAAAACTCCACCTACGCCAATTTCTTGGAGATATCCATCCCCACCACAAATAAAAAGAGTATCTAATGCCATTTCTGTAAGCGATTGAGTTCCAAACACTTTTGAAATTGCGGATTTTACTCCAAAACTAAACATATCTGCTTCTCCTGTATCTAACATGTGAGCTAGATAATATAGATAGACCCGAGCTATATTCATTTTCATGCTAATATTTGCCATTCTAAGCTGAATGCCATTAAATCGAGAAATCGGCATCGTAAATTGAACTCTTCTTCGACCATATGCTCTTGCAGTTTCTATTAAGTTCCTAGATTGTCCAACGACACCTGCAATTCCCAAGCGTTCTATATTTAAGGCACTCGTCATGACTGTCCAACCATCACCAGGATCTAGAATCATATTTTCTTTCTGAACTCTAACATCTCGATATCTTATAACTGAATTTGCCATTTCTACATCTCCAATTAACGTATTAATCTTTTCATAAGTTATCCCCGGTAAGTCAGCTGGTAGGTAGAAGGCAGTTAAATGCCTATAAATTCTTCGAGCATCGGGGTCTGAATTGGCATACAACATGTGATAATCTGAAATGGCTCCTAGCGTGATGAATCGCTTCCAACCATTTAATACCCATTCATCTCCATCTTGGACAGCGCTTAATTGAATTCCCGCGGCGTCATTACCCACATCAGGCTCTGTAACTGTAATTGAAGCCCATTTTTCCCCTTTAATAAGTGGTATCATGAACTTCTCTTTTTGGGCTTGGGTACCGAAAAGATGAATAGGGCCCGCCCCAAAAACGCTTGTAAGTAAAGGGTTTATATTAATCATGGATCGACCGACTTCTTCATTTAGTATGGTATATCCAGCATAACCTTGATCAAGCCCACCGATCTCTTCTTCTGCCAATATCATTAAAGGATGGAAACCTTTATCAATGCATAATTTGGAAGCTTCCCATTGGATTTCCATTGGATCCAAATTTTGCTCCAATAGTTTTATAGCCCGTGGTTGGAGTTCAGTATCAATGAAATTTTCACACTCATCAGCAAATTTTTTATTCTTCTCTGTCCACCATGGCATGTAATCTATCATCTTTATTAGAGCCCCTCCTTTTTATAATTTGCATATGCATCTTTTCCCATACCAAATTTCAAATTAACATCTCCAATTTCATTGAGTCCTTGCCATGAAATTTTTGCTAATTTTACTTTTTCACGCTCTATATAAAGGCTAGCAAGTTTAGCTTCTCCTAAAGTCTTTAAAACTGGTTGAATATCTTTTTTCTTCACTCCAAGTAAAGTTGCCATCTGATCCGCTTCCATATGTAAAGCTTGATTATATTCAAAACTTTTTGCTAATAATTTGAGCGCTCTTAATTCTAATTCTTCATACAAATTGATACACCTTTTTTCTTTTTAAATAAAAAAAATTTTTAATTTTAATAATTTAATATTAAGTATATCTATTCCAATAAACTTAAAAAATAAAACTTAGAACGTTTCTAAACTAATTATAAGCAAATTTAATAAATCTTAAATAAATTGAAACAATACGAACAATTTTATATTAATTTAAATAATCTTTATTTTAGGAGTTTAAACCTAATTGATTGAAGTTAAAAATAATTAGAATAAAAAGTGAAAGATTTTGGATTTAAATGAAGTATTATTTGAATTTTCCAATAAAGAACGGTATAATGTATTTAAAAGTTTATATAATAAAGACAAGCGTCATAGTCAACTCGAAAAGGAATTGAATATTCCTGGATCTGAAATTTCGCGTCATCTAAAAAGATTATTTAAAAAGAATTTAATCAGTAAGAGCGCTAATAACATTTATGAGGTAACAAATATTGGAAAAATCTTCTTACAAATAATGAATATCTTTGAAGTGTCTTTGTATCATAAAGATTTCTTAAACACACATGAAATCACCGCTATACCCGTACACTTAATATTACAATTAGGAAAATTAAAATCTATTGAAGTTAGCAATAAGACTTTAGAAAATGTTGAATTATGGTCAAACTTAGTTAAAAATTCAGAGAATTTTATCTATGCGATCTCAGATCAATTTCAGAATTCACTTCTACCGATTATAGAAAAAAAAATCAAAGACCAATCAATTAAGATAAAGGCATTAGTAGATAAAAGTCTATTAAAATCTTACAAGATTCCTAGTGAATGGTCTCAAAAATTTCAGGATCCAATTGTATTTTATAAAAAATTACAAATATATCAAAATATTCGAATATTAAAAAAAATTAACTTTTCCCTTATAGCTTCTGATAAAGGTGCGATTCTTTTTTTAAGTAAAGTTGGACAAATCGATTATAGCCAATGTTTAATTGATAATAATGAATCCTTCATAAATTGGACAACAGAGTTATTTGAATGGTATTGGAAAAAAGGAAAGAATTTAAAACCTTTTATAAAAAAAGAGATTCTATCAATGAAGAAATAAACTTAAAAATTATTGATTTTTAAAGAAAATAATAATTGAACTAAATATAAATTTTTATATAAAAATACCAAGAATATAAGAAGAAAGTTCCAAAATGGATTCCTAAATTAATTTAGGAATATTATTTTTTTTATGGTTAGGTTTAAATATGAAATATTTTACTCAATATCGTAAAAAAACTTAGCAAAAAATCGTTAATAAAAGTTTGCTATTAAATTGAAAATCTTATATGGATAATCTTTAAACATGTTAAATATCGATGACCATACTATGGATCAAATTTTAGCATTATGTCAGTAGATTTTTGGTATTATTTTGTATTTTACTCGAGTTCGATATTCAATATAG
>JAHLWJ010000321.1 GCA_019057975.1 Promethearchaeota archaeon
GATTCGAAGTAAGTGTCAATCTAAATTATTGATTCTATTTTATAAGTGAAATCCCCGAGAAGAGAAGTCGTAAAACTTCTCGTTTTTAATCTTTTATACCTTCTTCAGTAATAGTAAAAACGGTATCGCTCTCAGGTAGATTTGGAGCATCAACAACCTTTGCAATTCGTTGTTCTCCTTTTCCTTTTCTTAGAAACACGCGAATTGTTGCCCCATGAGCTACAATATGGCCACCTGTGTGTATTAAGGGATTTCCATAAAAAACATCCGGTCTAGCAGATACTTGATTAGTAAAAAGTACAGCTAACTCATCATATACCTCAGATAATCTTAAAAGATCATGTAGATGAGTATTTAAAATCTGTTGACGTGATGCTAAAGTGCCTCTTCCTACATATTCACTTCGAAAGTGTCCTATCAAGGAATCTACAATGATTAATTTGATGTTTTTTTCTTCGATTATCCTAGAAGCTTCTTTAATCAGTAATATTTGATGATCACTATTATAGGCTCTTCCAATAGTAATGTTCTTTAAAATTTCAATATAGTCTAAATCTAAAGCAGCTGACATCTGTATTATTCTTTCGGGTCTGAAAGTGCCTTCAGAATCCACGTATAAGGCGTTTCCTTCAAGACCTCCTCTTTCATATTGTAGTTGTACATTTACACAAAGTTGATGAGCTAATTGAGTTTTTCCAGTGCGATATTCACCAAAAAGCTCAGTTAAAGCTCCTGGCTCAATACCCCCTCCTAACAGTTCATCAAAATTTTGACTTCCTGTGGTAAGCTTATTTAATAATTTACGTTTTTCCCAAATGAGATCAGCTGATTTAAATCCCATTTTCTCTACATCTTGAGCTGTTTTAACTAATTTTTCAGCTGTTTTTATGCCTAAACCCACTTCATCAGTTAATTTATTTAAGGGATACATCGCAAGTGTTCTAACTGATAAGATCCCTGCTTCTTTTAACTTTTTCAGAGTTGCATCTCCAACTCCGGGTAGATCTTTTAAACTATAAGAAGATTTTGATAAAGATTCTTTATCCTGACTATCCTTATCTATACTACCTTTTTTTTTTGCCATTATTGAATATTAAGAATTATTACTATTTGAATTCCTCATAAAGTATTATTATATTATAAATATAAAAATAATTATTAAAAATTAAGAGAAAAATTAAGGGATTAAGTTTTTTATTTAATCTCCTTGCCCGATCGAGTGATTAGAAGCAATACGATAAAGAGAATCACTGAAAATAGGAATGTCAACAAACCTACAGGGGTGTCAGTACCTCCAATCCATATAAAATCTAAATATAGGAAAGGTAAGATAAATATAGCAACAAACACGATTAATATTGGTAGTGGTGCCTCCTCATCTTTAATATCAAGAATTAACGGTACAACAATAAGGATTATCATTAATGTAGCTACAATTTGGAATCCTAATGCAACACCCTCTCTAAAAAGTGCTGAATGAACATTTGGTAACCAAAAGTATCCAACCTTCTCAGTGAACTCTTTCAAATCAGAATTGATGTCTGGTAAAATTGCACTGGCAATTAGTTGAATAAGGATTCCTAGAGTAAGATATAATAGAATCTCATTAATTTCTTTATCCCTTTTTAGATAAACTGCAATAGTATCACGCAATAAAGTAACAATCCATAAAGCAAAAAGAATTATATATGCGAAGAGAACATCGTATCCTAACCCCCAATAGATATTTACAGGAATGACCGCAACAACATAAGCTAAATAGGAAGCCTTCTCATTTCTACCGAATAAATCAAATAAAAGAAAAATTGCAAATATGATAAAAAAAGTTACCAAAACTATAAAAACACTAATATCAACTGCCATGATTTTATCAATTTTTTTTGATCTTAAGTTATTATTATATTATTATATAATTAGTTCTATTTTTTTTAAATTTTTAATTCTATTTGTAGGAAAAATATCAGAAAAATTTTTGAACAAATTGAATGTGATCCATTTTTAATTCTCAATTGAAATTTAGAGTTTTGAAATTATCTTTTCTAACTTGTCTATCATTTTCTGTGCTTCATTTTTATCTTCAGATTCAGCAGATAAAAGTATCGCGTCCCTATGTAATGCTACTTTAATCAAAGCATAACCATTATTATCTATAATTTTTAATTCATTTATTATATCATGGTATCTATACCCAGTCTCCTCTGCTACTTCCCTTAATCGATTATGTATGTTTTCAATAACATCTTGCGAGACTGCAATTGTTTTATTTATCTTAGTACCTTTTGGAAATCCCCTTGTTAACGAACTCAGAAGATCTTCTTGTTTTGTCATTATCTCAAGAATTTTCAATAAGATAAAATTGCCATCACTGAAAGGAGCAAATTCTGGGAAATAGAATTTTAATGTATCAGCAGCGGCAAAACAAGCCCTTTCTTCTCTAATTTGTCTAGAAATTTGCCCCGGATAATTTTCAACTTGCTTAATTGGAAATCCGCTATCTTCAATAAATTCTCTCACAACACGTGGGATTGAGGGGGTTGTTATAATTGTATTTGCTTTAGAATTCTGTATTCGTTTATCAAATGTCACAAATAACATTAGTAAATCTTCATAACTAATTTCCAAACCATTCTCATCAACAACTAATATTCTTGAACCATCAACATCAAAGCATACACCAAGATGACTATTGGAAGCTTTGACAATATCCGCAGTGTTCCTAATGGTATTGATACTTGGTACTGGACTTGAAGATCTTTCACGATAATGGGTATTTAGTGCGATCACTTCAACACCAATATCATTTATTAAAAGAGGTGTAATCTTACCTGTAGGACCATATGAACAGTCTACAACAATTTTTAAATTTGCTTTCTTTATTTTTTTTTTATCTACAAATTGCTGTAAAGATTTATTATATATGTCAGCTGTTTGAGGAATTGCAGTTATTTGCCCTATTTCGTTCGGATCAACCCTTCTTACGTCTTTCGGATAGGTATTATAAGAATCAATTATCCGTTGGATTTCACTTTGCGAAAGTTCAATTCCTCCAGCATCTAAAAACCTAATGCCAACATCTTCACTATATAAATGGCCTCCTGAAACATAAACACCTCCGCTAGCTCCAAATCGCCTTATTGTAAATTGTAGTAGAGGAAAAGTACAATCTGATAAGTTTAGAAGGTTTATTCCAGTAGACATCAAACCCGAAGTATATGCTCTTTTCAACATTATACTATCATTATGATAATCTCTTCCCATAACAATTGATTCATTTTGATTATTTATGCTACCATGAATAGACCCTATTGAGCTTGACATTTCTGGTGTGAAAATATAATTTGCTCTACCTATAATTCTCCCGTTCTTATTTAACTCGTTGAGATTCTTTATTGGAATATGAGACATTTAAAATTACTTCTTTGAATTTACGATTAACTTTCAATTGGAAATTGTATATTATACCTTACTTGACAAGAATATATAACTTTACCGATTTTTAAAAATTATCGTTTTCTTTTTAGTATATAACATATGAAAAATTATATACAAACAACAAATTCTCGTGAAATTAAATTAAAACTAGGAAAAACAAGAAATTATGACTGAAATTTTGGGATCATTCTGTCTAGTTTTGCATTCGCATCTCCCGTGGGTTATAGGACATGGTGTATGGCCTCATGGAATGGATTGGGTTAATGAAGCGGCTGCAGAAACATATATTCCACTTTTAATAGAATTATATAAACTTATAGATGATGGATATCATCCAAAACTTACTATTGGTATCACACCAGTATTATGTGAAATGCTTCGTAATCCTAGATTTATAGATGGATTTCAAGGTTATCTAGAGGAAAAATATAATGCAGCCTTAAATGATTATGACGATTTTACAGAAAATAAATATATTGATGGAAGAATCAAATTGACAAAGTGGTGGCAGGAGTTCTATGACCGAGTCAGAGACAATTTCTTAAATAGATACAATAAAGATATTTTGGGAGCATATAAAAAGCTGCAAGATATGGGACTTGTTGATATCATCACTTGTGGGGCAACTCATGGATACGCTCCATTACTTTCTAAAGATTCATCAATTGATGCACAATATAAAACAGCAGTTGATAATTATAAACGTCATTTTGGGAGAGCTCCTACGGGTGCATGGTTACCTGAATGTGCCTATCGTCCAGGTTACCGATGGAAAAACCCAATAACAGGTGAAGAATATAATCGTCCTGGTGTGGAATATTTTCTTGCTAAAAATGGCTTGAAATACTTCTTTATAGATACTGCTTTACTGCTAGGTGGTAAATCACAGGGAGTTTATGCTGCTCGATTTCCATTACTTGCTGAACTCTGGAAGCAATTTGAATCCCAATATGAAGAAATCCCAACTTCTTTTGAAAAATCTCAATATGAGCCATATTTAGTGTCTACTGATCCCAGCACTCCTGGACCTGTTGGGTTTTTTACAAGAGATGATAAAACAGGAATTGTGGTATGGAGTGGAGAACACGGATATCCTGGTTGCGCAGAGTACTTGGACTTCCATAAGAAACATTATCCTGGAGGGATGAAATACTGGAAGGTTACGAGCCCAAAGCTCGATCTGGGCAAGAAGATGCTATATTGGCCTGATGACGTTCCAAAAAAACTAGATGAGAATGCTAGCCATTATGTTAATTTAACTAAGGATGTTCTAAGGGAATACAAGAATAATTTTGGAAGAAATGGTATAGTAGTAGCACCTTATGACGCTGAACTCTTTGGACACTGGTGGTTTGAGGGAAATTGGTGGATAGCTCGCGTTCTTCGATGGATAGAAGATGACCCCGAAATTGACTTGACAAATACAAGAATTTATTTGGAAAATAATCCTCCAAATAAAGTTGTGCAGATTATTGAGGGTTCTTGGGGGCAAGCCTCTTCTCACTGGGTCTGGCTTAACGAATGGACCACCTGGACGTGGGAAAGAATATACGAATGCGAATCTAAGAGCGAAGAAATCATTAAAAAATATAAGGATTCACACGATCCCAATTTAATTAAAATTCTTAAACAGATGGCGCGAGAGCTTCTATTATTAGAGAGTAGTGATTGGCAATTTTTAATAACAACATGGTCCGCTCGGGATTATGCAGAAAACCGGGTTGCATTACATTATGAGAATTTTAATAGGCTCTATAATATGGCAAATAAATATGCAAATGGTCAAAATGTTGATGAGGGAGATTGGCACTTTCTTGGTTCTATAGAAGCTAATGACGACTTATTTGAAGCGTTAGACCTCGAACCTTTTGCAAAAAAATAAGGGATTTTTAACTTGACAAATAATCC